>JAHITG010000428.1 GCA_018817865.1 Spirochaetota bacterium | reverse complement strand
TCCGTTTTAAGGTCTCCTTTAAAAGCAATAGAGATCCGTCCGGTCTCCTCAGAAACAACAATAATAACAGCATCAGACTCTTCAGATAATCCGATCGCGGCCCTGTGCCTGGTACCCAATCTTCGCGGGGCTTTTTTTTCGGTTAACGGTAAAAAGCAGGAGGCAAAAGCGATCCTTCCTGCTTCGATCAGCAGGGCTCCGTCATGAAGGGGGCTGTTCTTTGAGAAGAGCGTAATGATCAATTCACTTGTAATAGAACCGTCCACATGGACTCCCGTGCTTTCGATATTCCTGAGGCCGGCCTGACGTTTAAAAACGATCAGGGCACCTGTTTTCTTTTTTGATAAAAATTTAACCGCATCTATGATCTCCGATAATGTGGAGGCATCTCCTTTTGTCAGCGTAGTAAAAAATTTATTCTCTCCCACCCTCATTAATGCCCGCCGTATCTCAGGCTGAAACACGACAATAAATGCTATGATACCATAGGTGAATAAAACCCTGATAAGAAGATTCAGGGTCTGCAATTGAAGGATGAGAGAAGTAAAAAAGATAATGCCGATAATTACCAATCCTTTTAAGACCAGCATGGCCCGGGTCCCGTAAAGAATCATGTATGTCTTATACAGTAAAAAAGCCACAGCCAGAATATCCAGGATCGGCAGAATATAGTATCGAAGAATATCCAATAAATAGTGCCAGAACAATTGACTGTCTCCTAATTTATTTTAGGGGATCTCGATTGACATTATCGATGATCCCCAATAAGGGCATATATCAATAAAATATATTTATTATTATTTTATTCTCAAGCTTTAAAATAAAATTCCAGCAATTTTATAACATCTTTATGTTCCTGTGCATCATGCACCCGGATCATATTTGCTCCGTTCAATATGCTGACGGTATTTAAAGCAATTGTTCCCGCCAGCCTCTCCTCGGGCAAATCTTTTAGCACCTTTCCAATCAGAGATTTTCTAGAGAGTCCTATCAGGATCGGCCTGTTCAGACTTTTCAGCTCTTCCAGTTTCTTTATAATAATATAATTCTGTTGTATTGTCTTGCCGAACCCGATACCGGGATCAATAATAATATTATTCATTTGAATTCCGTTGTCCAGTCCTATTTTGATGCTGGTACTCAAGAATTCCCTGATCTCTCCCATCAAATCCGAATATACCGGATTCTCCTGCATCTCTTTTGGCGTTCCCTGGATATGCATCAGAACAACGGAAGCCTTGTTCCGTGCGATCACCCTTGCCATCTTCCTGTCAAAGGTCAGGCCGGAAATATCATTGATACAGTCCGCTCCCTCTGCCAGGACAGCACGGGCCACCTCGGATTTATAAGTATCCACCGAAACCGGTATTGAATAATTTTTCTTTATATAAGTAACAAGGGGAAGGACTCTCTTCAGCTCCTCTTTTACATTCACCCGGTCAGAACCGGGCCTGGTAGATTCTCCTCCGAGATCAATAATATCCACACCGCATTTTATCAGGTCCCGTATCCGCTCGGAAGCACGATCCGGATCATAGAACCTGCCTCCATCAAAGAAGCTGTCTGGAGTAGCATTCAGCACTCCCATCAGGTAGATCTTATTCTTAAAGCTCCATCTCTTTTCTTTTATGTTGAATACTAATTTTTCAGATGCCATTTCTATTATCGCAGCCTCTGTTTGGAATAACCGGCCCACTTCGAATTAGGATCCGTTATGATAACATCTTTATACATCTGCTTTGCTTCCTTCTCTTTCCCCTCTTTTTCCAGTTCTCCCGCATACATATATGTCACAAAAGCGATGCTCCCCTTAATATATTTCTTGTCTTTCTTATCTTTTGCCTGGGTAAGGGCTTTTTTATACCATATTCTGGCATTTTTATAATCTTTCATCTTCTGGTAACTTCTGGCTAAATTCTTGATAATAAATACGTCATCAGGATTCTTCTCAAGCGCCTTCTTTAACTGAGGAAGCGCTTCTTCGTATCTGTCCAGGTTCACATAGGCCCTTCCCAGTGATCCGGCGGCAAAGGCGTCATTGGGGTCTGCCATAACGGCAAACTCAAGATCCGCAGCAGCCTGTTTATACTTCTTCTGTGCAAGATAGATCATGGCACGGCCCACATATGCTTTAGCGTACGATTCATCCTTCTTCAAGGCTTTATTGAACTGGGCTAAAGCCTGCGAGGTCTTGTTCATTTTTTTATATGTATAGCCTAATCCCATATAGCAGTCCAGATTATCCGGATCATCTTTCAAGTCATTATTAAATACAACTACTGCCTGATCATAATCCTGTTTTTTATAATAACTCCATCCCTCGCTCCTCTTAAAGCTTTTCTTGGGACCGGAATCACCATGCAGTTCATCCATCTTCTCTTTATATTTACCCCACTCATCACCGGAAAGCTCTTTATAATAGTCCCCCTGCTTTTTATCCCCCATTTTATAATAAGCCCGTGCAATATTCACATTGAGCGATTTATCCCAGGCTTTTAGATCTGCCTGCTTTTTGAACATGTCAACGGCTTCTTTGTACCTCTCCTGTTTCATATAGATGAAACCCAGCATGGAATAGTAGAAACCATTTTTCTTGGTTGAAAGGCTGATCGCCTCGTTAAAATATTTTTCAGCTTCTTTGTATTTCTCCTGCTTATAGGTAATAAGGCCGAGCTGACTCTTGTAATGAGCCCTGATCGGTTTCAACTCACTGGCGATCAAGGCATGATCAAGAGCCTGATCATACTTCTGCTGCCTGCGGTATACATCGCTTAAACCGTAGTATGCCTCGGCGTTCTTTTTATCAAGTTCAGCTGCCTTCTGATAATTCTTTAATGCATCGTCGAATTTTTTCTCTTTTTTATAGAGATCTCCCAGTTCGACATACAGGGGAGCCTTTTCAGGAGATTTTTTTATTTCGTCCGTCACCTCTTTTATACTCCTCTCCTGCATCCTGTAAGCTTGAATTGTTGATAAAGAGAATAGAATTATTAAACAAAGGATAATTTTTTTCATGATTGAGCCCTCCATTTACAGACTGAATAAATTTATTGAATTATAAAATTAATAACCTACTTTTCCCGCCTTTTCAGGCTTTTCACCTCATAATGGGAACCGTCCGTAATAAAAGTAACATCACCGTCATAATCTGTTCTGAACAATTTGATATTCCGGTCTTCGTAACTTGCCAGGATCGAGGGGGTGGGATGACCGAATTTATTGTTCTTTCCTACCATGATAACTGCTGTTTCAGGGTCCACAGCGGAAAGAAAAGCATCAGAAGATGATGTGTCTGAACCGTGATGAGGAACCTTCAGAACAGTAGCAGAGAGGTCCTCTCCCGAATCAAGAATGTTATATTCTACTTCCTCTTCAATATCACCGGTAAATAAAAAACTTACTTTTTTATACTTCACCTTTATAACGATCGAATTATTATTAGGATTATCCGAATAACTCCAATCTTTACCGGGATGTAAAACCTTTATATCAACCAGGGGGTCGACCTTTATTTTATCCCCTCTGGAAGGTATATTATAATTGATCTTTTTTTTATCGATCAGCGTCAGGCAATCCAGGTAAAGCTCCGTTGTATAACTCATCCCGCAGTCAAAGACATTATCGATCTTCTTCGCTTTTAACACTTCCACAAGACCGCCAATATGATCACTGTGAGGATGCGTCATGACCAGGTCATGGATCGATGAAATGTGATTCTTCTTCAAATAGGGATTAATGACCATCCTGCCGGCATCAAAACGGGAATACTTATTGCCTCCTGATCCGCCGTCGATCAGCATGCTCTTTTTATTCGGGAAGATCAGAAGAATACTGTCACCCTGCCATACATCCAGAAATACTACTTTCAGCAGAGGTTTTTTCAGATCTACTTTTCCTTTTAATTCCGCATGAAGCGGGACCTGAAAAAGAATACAGACAAGCAGGATAAGCAGAACTGTCTTGAAGGCTTTTTTCATTATCTGCTCCTTATAAGCATATTATACCTTAAATAATTAATATATCAACTAAAAATAGAGAGATCTAAACCGGGCTTTGCTTTGGCTTGTTTTTATCAAAGATAAAAATAACACCGAACAGGTTCCCCAGAATGATGACCAGATTACCAACAGTGATAAAAACAGACATAAGTGCCTTCTCCTTATCCAAAAACCCGAATAAATAACTTCCCACATATTCGCGAACCCCCAGCCCGTTAATACTTATCGGTAATGCAGAAACCACTCCAATGATCGGGATAATAAAGAAGATCTCCCATGGAGTGATAGTGATGGATAATGCCATGGCGATAAGTACCATAAAGAATATCTTTAAAAATTGTGTCAGAATGGAGAAAGAGTAAAAAAGTACGATATATTTTGACCTCTGAAGATAGATCTTGAAAGAGAGAAAGAACTCCTTTAAAAAATAATTTATCTTTTTATGCCTGATGATGTTTACAAACTTCAATAAGAAGGAACCCAGTTTATACTTCTTGACTAATATAAGGAGCAGAATAATTGCTCCCAGAAAAAGAGCTAGACTATAAAGGATCACCACTTTTTTAAAAAGGATATATCCGGTAATAAGAGAAAAAAAGATCAGGATCAAAACGCTTATAAAACGGTCCCACAGAACAGAAGAAAATATTATATTCTTATCAAATTTATACTTGATCAATTTATATACTTTAATAACATCTCCCCCTACATTAGAAAGAAGAAAATTATTAAAGAAGGCTGAAAAAAGGTATAAGCGGATCATGGCAAAAAAACCCGGATCTGTATCGGTCTGGGATCTCAGTAAAAAATACCATTGTACGGCTCCTGTTACATTACTTAAAACAAAGATCAAAACCGCTATCAGTAAATACAGATAATTGGAAGTAAGCAATAAATTTCTGATAAACGCCAGATCGATCCTGCGGTAAATCAGATACAGTAAAAATGCAGTAATAATAAGGCGTAAAACCAAATAGAATGTTTTTTTATTCTTCATTATAATACCGGGTTGTAAGAGATCAAGCCCTACTGAAGCTTCAAAGAAAACTGAATAAACTCATTATATGAAATCCCAAAAAAATTAAAAAACCCGTTTTCAAATTCTTTCAGATCTTTTTTCATATTAAGATATTGCAGTATCTTTTCTTCGCCATATTGATCCGCAAGATACTTGATACTCTTATAACAATAATAATTTGCACTCTCCATCTCTTCTTTTGACTGATATTTATTTAATTTATTTGTCATTTCCTGCAGTGAAGAAAATTTATAAGATCCGTTTTTAAATAATGTACTTTCCGAATAATAGATCGCCACTCCGTTAATGAACCAGGTTGATAATCGGTCCTTATATAAATTAAGCAGGTCCAACTTAAAAAGGACGTAATCCAGCAGATCGTGAAGGGAGTTTTTTTGAAGAAAAAGCTCGATGTTATTAATAGCCACTGAATCCGGTTTCAATCTGTAATTCTCCCACCACATGGCCTTCTGTTCAAACATGAACTTGATCGTATCATTGTATAAATAAAGATTAATGGCATTGGTATTTGTTACACTGAATTTAGTTAAAAACTTTTCATCTGTGTTCTTTAAAAGTTTAAGCACATATTCCAGCGAAAAAAGATTAAGGCTGGGATCATAATGAACAGTATACCGGTTCTCCTTTATTATTTTAAAATCACCGTAGAGGGGCAGGATAAGCAACAGCAATAAAATAACAATGAACAGAAACCTTTTTTTCATAAATCTCCTTTCATCTTCATGGGACCAGTATTTTCAGCCTTTCTTTATTAACCGTTACAGAGACAGGAAGAGACCCGATCAGTTCACCATCGGTATGGAGCAGGACATTTTCATCTGAAAAGAGTTCAACATTTCTGCATTGATAGTACCTTACATCGGGAAAATCCATATGCTGTCCCAGTGCAATTCCCCAGAAATAGCGGATAACTTCAAAAAATCCGTACTTCTTAAAAACACAGACATCCAGTAATCCGTCATTAAAATCAGCATAGGGAGCCAGTTTGAACATACCGCCATATGAACCGGCATTCTCTGCCACAACAAAATAGCCGACATCATCGATCCTGTGATTATCAATATTAATATTGATCTTTTTTGGTTTATATTTAATGGCACTGTATAAACCCGCAAATATATAAGCGATCGCGCCTAAATATTTTTTAAGCTTTAAATTTACCCTGTAAATAGCATAAGAGTCAAAACCGCAGCCGGCCATCAGTACAAAATACTTATCATTTGCCTTTCCAATATCAATATTATTTACCCTTCCTTCAAAAATAAGATCAAGGGCCTTTAATGGATTCTGAGGAATATTCAGCTCTAAAGAGAGAATATTCACTGTTCCAAGGGGTATGATACCCAGAACTGTTTTGGATGAACTCATAATACCATTTGCAACTTCATTGACAGTCCCGTCCCCTCCGGCAGCAAACACGATATCATACTTATCCTGTACTGCTTTATGGGCCAGTCTGGATGCATCTCCCTGCGAAGCGGTCAACGAATATTCATACTTTATTTTATACTTTTTAAAGTAACTCTTTGACAGATTAAGAAATTTGTTGATCTGCATTTTACCGGCAGCAGGATTTATTATCACATAAGCCGAACGAAATTTCGAGCTCCTCTTCTTTATAAATAAATCTAATAATTTCATCTTCTTCCCTTTTTTATATGCTTTATCGGCAGGCAGGGCAGGAATACCATCCCTCGATTAAATATTCTGAGATATAGATCCTGAAAAGCAGTGGATTTTCTATTTTTTTAATAGGGTAAGACAGGATACTGAATAAATTGATCCTCTTTTTCATCACAATTCCTCTTCTCCTGCTTGATTGACTGTCTGGCTTAATTTTTTACTCTCTTTAAACAAGATAGCATAATGATCTTTACTGTCAATTATTTTTGTCTTCAATTGAACATACCTTCCTTTATGCTCTTTCGAAAAGAATGTACCAAGTCCTCTGATCTCTATTTTATCCTTATTCTGCAGAAATCTCTTGAATTTTTCGAGAATGATATCACAGAAACTTCTGACTTCATGCTGACTGTAATCAGACTTTTCTGAAATTTCTTTAATTATGGAATCAAGATTCACTTTCTCTTCCATTACACGCTCCTGCATAAATATATTATTCAGACGAGATCTATATCAAGACCGGTCATAGTTTATATCCGATATCTTTTAATATCGTCTGGAGGATCTTATAGGATCTCAGTTCTTTGTTTAAATACTTAATAATAATATTTTTAAATACTTTATCCATAATTTTTATCAACTCTTTATCAATAGAAAGGTCTTCGATCTTATCAATATTATGGCGGTTGATACTGTCGATCATCTTTATAAACTTTCGGCTGATCCTGATATTCAGGTCATCCTGAATAGTGTGGCACTTTTGACAGGATAACTCATTAAAATGCAGCCTGTATACAAGATCATCCTCTTCCTTATGACAGTGCGAACAGGATTTAAAATCCGGAAGGATCCCGCTGACCTGAACCAGGCGATATTGAATATATACCATAAATTTTTCCAGTTCCTGATGCTGTATCCTTTTCAGGGTCATCAATGCTTTCAGGAGGAAATTGAAGACCTTTAAATTTCCTTCCTGTGCAGGCAGAATATTCATAAAGAGTTCTGCCAGGCAGTTTAAATAGAGGAATTTGATATGATCCTTTTTAATATTATAAAAATGGTCCCTGACCTTGATCTCCTGTATATAGGGAAGCTGATCAGCATTCTTCTTTCGGTAGAGGATCTCTACATGATTTCCAAGATCATCGGAATTCAATTTTCGGCTTTTTGATTTTTTGATCCCTTTAAAGACAAAACTTGTCTTTCCCGTATTCTTTAAGAAGATCACTACGATCCTGTCCGAACCGCCGGAATCGTGAGAATTAAGAATAACTCCTTCATCCTTTAAATGCATATATTCACCCGGCTAAGTATACAGGAATTACTTCCTTCTTTATATAGTTCAGGTATATCTTTTCTTTTCTTCGCATGATCCCCTTCTCATTATTATGCTCATAGCCTGTCAGATGCAGGACCGCATGAATGATCAGTAAAAAAAGTTCCTCTTCAAAAGTCTGTCCGAATATTCCTGCATTTCTCTTTGCTGTCTGAATACATATAACAGCTTCTCCGATCGATCGATTGCTCTCCATAACCTCCCCTTCGATCATGGAAAAAGCGACCACATCCGTAGGTTCGGGAGAATTGAAATACTTTTTATTTAATTTAATGATCTCTTTATCATCAACGAAAAGAAGGTCCACCAGCATATCATGAAGATCAACCTTTTTAAGGAACCGACTGAACAACCTGTTTCCTTTTGATCGTTCTTCCATTAAAACAAACTCAACACAGTGTATGATAGCATTTTTTTTCTTTTTATTGAGCTTGATATGAGATGAAGTATTATTGATATTAATTCTCATTTTCCAATTTCTTTATCTGGTTTTGATCAGGATATTCTATCCGGGTATGGAACATGGCGGAGAGTACATGAGAGAAGCTTTCTTCTATCTTTTTCAGGTCCATCAGCGTCAAAGAGCAGTCATCAAGCTGGCCGTCCAGGAATCTTTCATTGATCAGTTCTCTGACCATATTCTGAAGACGCGTATAGGACGGGTTCTTCAAAGCTCGTGATGCCGCTTCGACAGAATCTGCAAGCATGATAATGGCTGCTTCTTTAGAAGTCGGCATCGGTCCTTCATATTTATATGTATGCATATCCTGCTTCTCTGATTTCCCTGACTTCACATCCTCAAGGGCTTTTCTGTAAAAAAAGGAGATCATGGTCGTTCCGTGATGCTCTTTAATGATATTAATGATCTCTATAGGTACTTTCAATTTTCCTGCCAGTTCTTCACCGTATTTAACATGTGATTTAACAATAGAAGAAGAGATAGATGGTTTTATTTTCTGATGTTTGTTATCATCTCCGAACTGGTTTTCAATAAAGTATTCAGGATTTTCCAGTTTTCCTATATCATGATAGTAACCGCCGACCCTGGCTAAAAGGGAATTGGCCCCGATAGCTAATGTTGCGGTCTCAGCCATATTAGCCACCAGAATAGAGTGATTGTATGTTCCGGGACCTTCGATCAGAAGCCGCTTCATGATCGGCAGGTTCAGATCCGAAAGTTCCATCAGCTTATATTCCGTCAGCATATTAAAGAAGTATTCGAACAGCGGATAAAGCCCCATACTGATGATAATAGAAATAATACCGTTTACAAAGCCCATAAGAAGGGAATTAAGGAACTGCTCTTCTGAAAAGTTCATGATCCCGGTCATTCCCAGATTTAATACGGAATAGAATAATCCAATGAGTAATCCCAGGTACCACATATAGATCCGTTTTTTCAATTTACCGGACAGGATAACAGCAGAAAATCCAATAAGGAGGATAATGATGAAGTCAACAAAATTGAATCCCACGAGGAACATGCTTAAAATACTGATAAAGAGCAGAACCCAGAATGAAGTGGCATAATTGGTAAGCTGGTGGATCAGAATGGCAAACCCGCCTATGGGGATATAAAAACTGCTTAAGATCTTTACTTTTAAAAAACTATTGAAATTAGGAAAGAGGTATGTGAGCAGAACAGCAATAAAAATAAAGCTCAATAAAAACAGGAAGGTCTTTAAATTATTGAATATGGCCGGTGAATAAATCTTAAATATCAGTAAAGATAAAATAAATAAAGCCAGTAAAACAACAAAATATCCCCTGATAACACTAGTCTCGGATGAATATTTTACGACCTCTTTCAGGATCTTAAAATCGGATTCGGATATTTCTTCGCCATACCGAACGATCACCTGTCCTTTCTTCAGTTTCATTCCGACAGGTTTAACCAGCCCTATGGCATTTACGATCTTTTCATCGGTCAATTTTTTATCATATAGAAGGTTCGGCCGTACATGCCTTTTTACATACACATTCAGGAACTGAACCTTATCCCACCTCAGACTGCTATAAATGCTTTTAACTACTTCAAAATAATTTATGGTCTTTAAGTAATAAAGGTCATCCAGCCTGGCACGGATCGATATCTCCTCCCCCTGTTCATTATTGTAGATTTTTATTATATTCCCTGTCTGTCCCAGGGATGTAATGCTCTCCGGGTCAAGGTCCGTCACCCCGGCATTATATATCTTTGTAAGAACCTCTTTTGCTTTATTGCGGAAATTATTTTCCTTAAAATTCAGAAACAGGATCTTGAGAAGATTCGCATCTTTCATTAGCTTTATACTCTTAGCCTGTTCGATCTTGCGTTCAAACGGATCAAATTCATTGTCGATCTCAAGGACCTTATCAAAAAAGGCATCCACCTTTTTCTTTTCTTCTTCCAGGATCCCCAGGTCAAAGCTGAAGACCGGTGAGATCTTTGAGATCAGATCCTTTCGTTTTTCTTCAGTCTTAATATAATCAACATATTCAATGTTTCTTTTGATCTTGATATCATAAGGAGCAATGTCTCCGACTTTAAGATCAAACTGTTCTTTCCGGAATCTGTTTGTAGAGAGGTAAAAGACCGTAAGGAACAGAAAAAAAGCCAGGATAAGCTTGAAGGCCATATCATGCTTTTTCACCTGAGCTGCAAGATCAGAATAAAATTCACTGATTTTTTTTATAATATTCTTCATACGCTTCAACGATTCTCTGGACAAGATAATGCCTTACTACATCATCGGAAGAAAAGTAGATAAATCTTATATCCTGTATCTTTTTTAAGACTTCCTGGATATGCACCAGGCCTGAAGATTTCGAATTGGGCAGGTCAACCTGTGTAATATCGCCCGTCAACACTGCTTTCGAATTGATCCCGATACGGGTCAAAAACATTTTCATCTGTTCCGTATTCGTATTCTGTGCTTCATCCAGAATGATAAAAGCATCATTCAGGGTCCTGCCCCGCATATATGCTAAAGGAGCTATCTCGATCTGGCCTGTACTGGAGAGACGCGTGAACTTTTCATAACTCATCATGTCAAATATGGCATCATAAAGCGGCCTCAGGTATGGATTGATCTTCTCCTCCAGATTTCCCGGAAGATATCCAAGGCTCTCCCCCGCTTCCACCACGGGCCGTGTCAGTATGATCTTCTTCACCTTTTCCTCAAGAAGATAATTAATGGCCACAGCCATGGCCAGGTAAGTCTTGCCGGTACCTGCCGGGCCGATGGAACAGACAATGTCATGGCCCAGAATAGCGTTTATATATTCCAGTTGTTTATACGTCCGGGGATAAACGATCTTTCCTTTTAGTGCAACTTTAATATTTTTGGAGAATATCTCAGTGAAATCCACTTTAAGGCCTTTATTGATCTGCCTGATGGCATAAGCAAGGTCATACGAGTTGACCCTGTATCCTTTTTTCACGGTATCAATGATCAGATTTAAAAGTCCTTCGACTTTCTCTACTTCTTTTCCGTCCTCGAAAAAGATCGTATTCCCTTTTGCACGCACTTTCACATCGAAACTCTTGGAGATCGTCTTTAAAAATCTATCTTCACTTCCAAGAATATCAGATAAGATCTGATGATTATCTATTGTTATCTCTTTCTTCATGATCTTTGATCAGGATCCGCCTTTAGAATATCCAGTTTAATGCTTAATTCCTTTAATTGTTTCTCACTCACTTCCGAAGGAGAGTCACTCATCAGACAGACCGCTTTCTGCGTTTTAGGAAATGGAATAACATCCCTTATCGATCCCTGTTTTAACAGAAGCATCAGGAACCTGTCCAATCCGAAAGCGATCCCTCCATGAGGAGGAGCGCCATAGGAGAGGGCATCCAGTAAAAATCCGAACTGGTCCTTCATCTGCTCTTCCTTTAATCCAAGAGCAGAAAAAGTCTCTTCCTGTAATTTCCTGTGGTGAATACGAATACTGCCCCCGCCGAGCTCGATCCCGTTCAAGACCAGGTCATAACTTCTGGCAAAAAGATCCTGCGGATTTTCCTTCAGGGTCTTGATAAGGTCTTTTTCAGAACCGATGTCATCTAAGGCCCGCTTTGGATGAGTAAATGGATGATGGATAGCAGTCAGCCTGTTTTCAACTTTATCATATTCCATTAACGGGAAATTATGCACCCATAAAAAATTGAGCTGATCCTCATCTATCAGTTTAAAGATCTCTGCTAACTTGTTCCTCAAATTTCCTAAAGAATCATAAACGACCTGAGGCTGATCAGCCATAAAGAAAAGAACATCTCCTTTCCTGCTTTTTGCCCTATCCATGATCTCCTTCATAACAGGTTCAGGGATGAATTTTACTACTACTGATTCAGGTCCCTTATCAGTGATCTTGATCCAGGCCAGGCCCTTAGCCCCGAAAATTGAGACAAAAGAGGTCAGATCATCTATCTCCTTACGGGACAGTTTTGCTCCTCCGGGAACATTCAGGCATTTAACGATCCCCTTCTTTTCAACGGTCTCTTTAAATACCATAAAATCTGTTTTACCGGCCAGGTCCGTAATATCCGTCAACTCAAGGGCATACCTCAGATCAGGTTTATCAAGACCGTATTTATCCATTACTTCCCGGTAGGTATAACGCGGAAAAGGTGTCTTTACATTTTTATGAAAGACTTTTTTAATGACCGTCCGGAACATCTCCTCAACCACTCCATAAATATCCTCTTCATCAATAAAAGACATCTCCATATCTATCTGAGTGAATTCCGGTTGTCTGTCTTTTCTAAGATCTTCATCACGAAAACATCTCACGATCTGATAATATTTATCAAAACCCGCCACCATCAGGATCTGTTTAAAGATCTGCGGTGACTGGGGAAGCGCATAAAATTTCCCGGGATTGACCCTGCTGGGAACAAGAAAATCCCTGGCCCCTTCAGGAGTACTCTTATTCATGATAGGGGTCTCAATATCCAGAAAATGATTATCATTTAAAAAATTCCTGAATTCCTTTACTACTTCATGCCTCATTCGTATATTATGCTGGATCTGATTCCTGCGCATGTCAAGATACCTGTATTGAAGCCTGTGTTCTTCGCCTACATTGACCTGATCGTCTATCTCAAAGGGAGGGGTTAATGATTTATTCAAGAGCTCCACTTCATTCACTTTTACCTCGATCATTCCCGTAGGGATCTTGGGATTGATGGTCTCATCAGACCTCTTCGAGACTATTCCTTTAACTGCGATCACATCCTCACTCCTGAGCTTTCCGGCCACATCATGACACTCCTTTGATATTTCAGGATTAAAGACCACCTGTATGATACCGGTATAGTCCCTTAAGTCTATGAAGATAACTCCGCCATGGTCCCTCCATGAATGGACCCATCCGCAGACCACCATCGTCTTGTCAATATCTTTCTCTTTTACTTCTGTGCATAATTTAGTGCGTTTTAACATTCAATTATTCTCCTTCTCAATGGGGTCAGAACTTGAAAAAGTTTAAACTCGGGGATCAAACCTTGACAATATATGAAATTGGGGTCAGACCTTGAAATGTGAAAGTTGCCCTGCAACTTTCACATT
>JAHITG010000427.1 GCA_018817865.1 Spirochaetota bacterium | reverse complement strand
ATCTGCTTGAGAAAGGTATGGATGCCTCTATGATGAGACATCAGGTGATATCGGATAATATTGCAAATGCTGATACACCCGGTTTTAAAAGGAGTTCCATTACTTTTGAATCACAACTCCGGAGAGCTCTGGATTCGGAAAAAGCAATGAAAGAATGCCCCCAGGCATATCTGACAAGTAAAAAGCATATTCCTTTTTGCAAACCTCTGGATTACAGAAATGTCCGGTCAAAGATCCATGTGGATTTTGATACGAATTATAGAAATGATAAGAATAACGTTGATATTGAAAAAGAAGTTTCAGATGCTGTTGTGAATACAATGAGATATCGTGCCCTGGCAGAGAGAGTGAAGGGTAATTTCAAAATGCTCAATCAGGTATTGAATTAATTTGGAGGAATAAGTTATGGGTATGTTTACGGCTGTTAATACATCCTCTTCCGGCTTGACCGCTCAGAGATTGCGAATGGATGTTATATCAAACAATATTGCAAATGCCAATACTACAAGGACAACAGATGGCGGCCCATACAGAAGAAGGCGGGCTATCATGATGCCGTCGGATACTAGGGTAAAGTATAAATTACCGTTTTTACCTCATAAATTTCGCCCACTGGTTGGCCAGGGAGTACGTGTATTACGGATCGAAGAGGATAAAGCTCCTTTTCGTCTTACATATGATCCCACTCATCCGGACGCCATAAAAACCGGAGAGAGAAAAGGCTATGTTCAGATGCCTAATGTTAATATTGTTACGGAAATGGTTGATATAATCTCTGCCTCGCGTTCTTATGAGGCTAATGTGGCTATGGTTGATCATGCAAAATCAATTTTTAATAAGGCTCTGGAGATCGGTGCCTGATAAAGGTGTGTAAACCAGGGTAGCCGCAGGCTTTAGCCTGCGGATAAAAGCAATCTTGTGGTGTAAGAAATATGAACAAACGCAAGCTGAAGCTTGCGACTACCTTTTGGTAAAAATGTTTATTCGGAGAAATTATTTATGAAAATTTTCAGTAATTTTGATACGGTCGGTGATCTCGTTCAATTGCGGAAGACGAACAGTAAACATTTCGGTATTCAGCAAAAAATCATTGAAAATGATAATGTTCCTGATTCGTTCGGGAAGGTTCTCAATAGTGCGTTAAAAAAGGTGAACGAGATGCAGAATACATCAGATAATTTAACCCAGAAGATGATCACATCACCAAATGAAGTGAATATTCATGATGTTATGATAGGGGTACAGAAGGCTCAATTTTCATTGAATTTTACAAAAGCTATCAGAGACAGAGTGCTTAGAGCCTATCAGGACATCATGAGCATGAGATAAAAAGGATAACAAAGCAGATTCCTGAAACAGCTTAAGCTGTTTCACCGGCCGATGGTATTTGGAGGTATTTTCTGCCAATTACCACCTGCCAATAAGCCAATATGCTATTCGGAGGAGTCTTTTATAAATGGGGGGCATTTTAAGGAGGTGCACCCCACCTTTAAAAGGGGCATAACTGAAGTTATGCTTAATATTGTTCCATATGTTAAGGAACAATTAATTGAAATAAGGTTAGTTGTTTCAGATGGTAATTGATAAGGATTTCCATCTGCCAACTGCTAACCACCAATAAACTAAACCTGGGAGGGGATTATATGAAGGAGTTTTTAAACAAGTTACTTACTCAGATCAAAGAGACACTGAAAAAATTAAATAATAAGCAGAAAATTATTATTGGTATAATAATTTTTGTGATCTTTACGTCATTTATCTTCCTTATGTCTTTTTCATCACAAACCTCAAATGAGATGTTATATAGTGATCTGAATGCCAAAGATTTTGGCGAGATCAGTAAAAAACTTCAGGAATGGGGTTATGAATTTACACCGGATAATAATAATATCTGGGTAAAACAGGAGGATAAGCAGTATATCAAGATGAAGCTGGCTCAGGAAGGGCTTATTCCTCAGGGAATTAAGGGCTGGGACCTCTTTGATACTCAGAAATGGACTACTACTGATTTTGAGAGAAATATCAATAAGCGCAGGGCCATTATAGGCGAGATCACAAGACACTTGAAGCTCCTGGAAGATATTGAAGAAGCAAGTATACAGATCACGATGCCGGCAAAGGAATTATATATCGATGAAGATACTCCATGGAAAGCTTCTGTTATTATTACTCCATCCCCTTATTCTGACATCTTAAAGAATAAAAAGAAGATCAAAGGGATCATTAGTCTGGTTGCCTTTGGAGTTGACAAGTTACGGGCGGATAATATCGTTGTATCAGACAATCATGGTAATATTTTATCGGATTTTTCTGATGAAGACAACACCGATTATCTAAAAAGAGCTAAAGAAGAGACCAAGATCATTGAACAGCTGAAGAATAAGCTCCAGTCAGATATTTACACCGGACTGGAAAAATTTATCGGGAAGGATAAAGTTGATGTAAGGGTTTTCCTGGATGTTGATTTTAATCAGGAAGAGATCGAAAAGAAGGAATATATCCCAACTGTCCTTAAAAAAGATAATCCGGCCACACCGTATGACGAAAGTGAAGCCGTGGAAAAGGTGGTCAGAAGTGAGAAGAACGTAGATGAGAAGTTTCAGGGATATGGATTTGTACCGGAAGGTCCGGAAGGGGTGGATCCGAATTATCCTCCGGGATATAAAGAAGCTTCAGATAAATACGGTAAGTATGAGAAGAATGAAAAGATAAAGAATTATGAGATCGGAGAAAAGAAGAGCATGATCAAGAGAGCTCCGTATATTATTAAAAAAGCTTCAGTAGCCGTATGGGTTGATGGTATCTGGAATAAACTATATGATGATAAGGGGAATATGCTTATAAATAAAGATATGACAATTAAAAGAGAATTCGTGCCCCGGGCACCTGAAGAGCTTCGTAAGTATGAAGATATCGTAAAAGGAAGTATCGGTTATGATGCGGACAGGGGTGATCTGGTGGTTGTAAAGAATGTAGAGTTCAACTGGGAAGATAAATGGCTGAAAGAAGACCTGGCCCTTCAGAGAAAGATGCAGTTGAAGAAGACGCTGGTGTGGGCGCTTGTAACTTTGTTTGCTTTGTTCCTCGGGACATTGATCTACAGGGCTGTGATCAAGGAGATCGCAAGAAGAAGAAGGATCAGGGAAGAAGAACTTGCGATGCAGCAGCAGTTATTAAGAGAGCAGGCTTTGAAAGCTGCTGAAGATGAAGGAGTCGAAGTAGAGCTTTCTCTGGAAGAGAAGGCAAGAATAGAGATGCAGCAGAATGCTGTTAATTTAGCCAAAGAAAGGCCGGAAGATGTCGCAAGTTTATTAAGAACATGGCTGGCAGAGGAGTAAATTATGGCAGAAGCATCAGAATCGAAAGAAATTAAAGATTCTAAAGATATTATCAGAGATTCCAAAGACGGAGCTGCTATTGAACATGGTTCTAAGTCCCGTCACGCTGCAGCCCATCATAAAAAGAAAGAGAAACTGAACGGTCGTCAAAAAGCCGCTATTTTTCTGGTAACCATCGGGAGTGAGGTTTCAAGCGAGATCTTTAAATATCTTCGTGAAGATGAAGTAGAACAGCTTACTTTTGAGATAGCCAGACTGGATAAAGTAGAACCTGATGAAAAAGATAAAGTATTAATGGAATTTCAGGAACTGATGATGGCTCAGCAGTTTATCAGTCAGGGAGGTATGGATTACGCCAGGGAAGTTCTGGAAAAAGCCCTGGGAACACAGAAGGCGGTTGATATTATTAACAGGCTGACCAGTTCCCTGCAGGTTCGTCCTTTTGATTTTGTCAGAAGGAGCGATCCCCAGCATTTATTGAACTTTATTCAGGGTGAACATCCTCAGACTATTGCCCTGATATTGGCCTATATGGATTCGGCAAAATCAGCAGAAATATTGAAGAATCTGCCTCATGAGATCCAGCCTGATGTAATAAAGAGAATAGCACAGATGGACAGGACCTCTCCGGATGTGTTGCGCGAAGTGGAGCGGGTTCTGGAAAGAAAGCTGAGTACACTGGCCAGTGAAGATTACACAAGTGCAGGCGGTGTGGAGAGCGTTGTTGAAGTATTGAACCTTGTTGATAGAAGTACGGAAAAGGGTATCATAGAGACCCTCGAAGAAGAAGATCCGGAACTTGCAGAAGAGATAAAGAAAAAGATGTTTGTTTTTGAAGACATCGTGCTTCTGGATGATAGAGCTATTCAGAAAGTATTGAGGGAAGTTGATACCAGTGAATTGGCCAAGGCCCTGAAGGCGGTGGATACTGAAGTTCAGGACAAGATATTCAGGAATATGAGTAAGCGTGCGGCTTCTCTTCTTAAAGAGGACATGGAATTTATGGGCCCGATCCGCTTAAGGGATGTGGAAGAAGCTCAGCAGAAAATAGTTAATATTATCAGGAAACTGGAAGATGCCGGTGAGATCGTTGTTGCCCGCGGTGGCGAAGATGAAATGATCGTATAAAGTGAACCTTTGTTTTGAGGTTTAATGATATTTTTCAAATAGCCGAATTAATTTTATAGAAAGACTAAAAAGAGCGTAAAGGAGTTTTCAAAGTGGCAAAGAAAGTATTTCATGCAAGGGATGTCTTTGATCTGAAAACTAAGGTCTTTGTACCTCCCCCACAGATCGAACGGCCTAAACTGGAAATTGAGGATGAATTCGTTGGTCCCACTCCTGAAGAGATCGAGCAGGAGAACAGAAAGAAGCTTGAAGAGGCTGAGCAGGAAGCGATGCAGATCGTGGAAGACGCTAAAGGTGAGGCAGAGAAGATCATCAAAGAAGCTGAAGACGGTTCATTTGATTATATAAAGAAGGCATCTGAAAATGCTAAAAAAGTAGATGAAGAAGTAAAGATAAAGATCGATAAATACAAGATCGAACAGGAAGCGGTTTTTTCTAAGCAGATAGAGGAAAAGAAAAATGCGCTTAAGAAAGAGTATGAAAATACAAAAAAGACGGCTCATGAAGAAGGGTATAACGCCGGCTATGCCAGCGGGGAAGGAGAAGTACAGCGGCTGATAGATCGGCTGCATGTTTTGGTTGAAGGGGCAATAGATAAACGGGATTCGATCATTGAGGATGCTGAGATCCAGGTTATACGGATCATTCTGCTGATCGCAAGGAAGGTAGTAAAAGCTATTTCAGAAGAACAGAGAGGAGTTGTCATTGATAATATAAGATCTGCTTTGGAAAAAATAAAAGGAAAAGCCGAAGTTACGGTCAGGGTCAACACTGAGGACCTGGAGTTAACGACGGAGCATAAAGAAGAGCTTATGCAGCGATTTGAAGAATTGCGGCATTTAACGATATTGGAAGATACTCGGGTGGATAAGGGCGGATGTATCATTGAGACTGATTTTGGAAGTGTAGATGCCAGGATCGCAACACAGCTTCAGGAGATCGAGGATCAGATCCGGGAGCTGGCTAATCTTTCTTATTTTGAAGGTACAAAAACCGTTAAAAAGAAAGAGCCCTCTGCTTCCGAAAGTAAAGAAACAGAGGTCCAGCAAGAAGAGCAGGCTGTAGCAGGCGAAAGTGTATAAGGATCGATGAAGAGACGTTTATGCAATTTAGATTGCATAATAAAAATTTTTATATGGGTAATTGAAGTTACCTGTGCATAAGCCCATTAAATTTCTATGAAAATTTAATGGGCATGAAATGCAGTGTTGCATCATTAAAATTTTTTGAGGTATGGTTTAAATCATACTTCACGCCCAGGAAAATTTCTTTGAAAATTTCCTGGGC
The DNA here is from genome assembly GCA_018817865.1 of Spirochaetota bacterium. GTDB lineage: Bacteria > Spirochaetota > JAHITG01 > JAHITG01 > JAHITG01 > JAHITG01. Next base: position 3,959 of record JAHITG010000427.1, on the reverse strand, counting down.
GTGAAATGTAGAGTAAAGATAATAAGCACTTTAAATTTCTTCGAAAATTTAAAGTGCATAAAATGAGATGTTGCAAAATAAAAATTTTTATAAAAAATTTTTATTTTGCATCGGATATATCATTTAAAATTGCTTATGCATCCGAAAAGTAGAACTTTTCGGATGCATAAAATGTAAAGTAGAACCATTAAAACTTGAAAAAACAAGTTTTAATGGTTCTTCCTTACACATTTTATGGGAGGGGAATGATTGAGTATACTGGATAAGTATGAAAATTTACTGAATAATATTGAAACGGTCAAGCTTGGTGGAAAAGTAAAAAGAGTGATCGGCGTAACGGTTGAGGGGACAGGACCTCAGGCTAATATCGGGGAATTGTGTAAAATTATAATCACGGACAGGACCAATAGAAACGAAGAAAAAGTTCTGAATGCAGAAGTAGTTGGATTCAGGGAAGATGGTATTGTTTTAATGCCTTATGGTTCCATAAGCGGTATATCTCAGGGATGCCAGATCATAGGGACAGGTAAAACTTTGGAGATTCCTGTCAGCAATTCTCTGCTTGGCAGGATCGTTAATGGGAAATGTGAGCCCATTGATAATAAAGGATCCTTAATTCCTGATGATCATTACTCGATCTTCAGGGGCTCGCCGGAAGCTTTAAAGCGTAAAAGAATAAAAAAGAAACTTTCTGTCGGTATTAAAGCCATTGACGGCCTCCTTACTATCGGGGAAGGCCAGAGGGTAGGTATATTCTCGGGAAGCGGTATCGGTAAATCTACTTTACTTGGAATGATATCCCGGTTTACAGAAGCTGATGTAAATGTTATTGCCCTGATCGGAGAGCGAGGCAGGGAAGTAAATGATTTCCTGGAAAATGACCTTGGTAAAGAAGGCTTGAAAAAGTCTGTGGTGGTTGTAGCAACGTCTGATGAAGCACCTATTTTAAGATTAAGAGGAGCATTTGTAGCCACTACCATTGCCGAGTATTTCCGTGATCAGGGTTTAAAAGTTATGCTTTTAATGGATTCTATTACCCGGTTTGCGCGGGCCCAGCGCGAGATCGGATTATCAGTCGGAGAGCCGCCATCTACAAGAGGGTTTCCGCCCTCTGTCTTTTCCATGCTGCCGGTTCTGCTGGAACGCTCCGGGGCAAGTGACAAGGGCAGTATCACTGCCTTTTATACGATCCTGGTCGAAGCGGATGATATGAATGAGCCGATCGCTGACAATGTACGCGGTATTCTTGATGGACACATTGTTCTTTCCCGTGACCTTGCATCATTAAATCATTATCCTCCCATTGATATTCTGGAGAGTATTAGCCGTTTAATGGTACATGTAACGGATCAAGATCATGTAGATATTGCTTTAAAGATAAAGGAGATACTGGCAACCTATAGGGAAGCTTATGACCTGATCAATATCGGAGCATATGCGAAAGGAAGTAATCCCCGGATAGATCATGCAATAAAAATGATAGATAAGGTTAATGAATTCCTGAAACAGGGCATTTATGAAAAATATACATTTCAAGAGACCCTTGACCTTCTTAAGGCTATTTTTGAATCGGAACAGGAAGAGAAAACCATAAAAAGGTCCAGATTAAATACACTTAATTTAACAGGAGTAACGGGTGAAAAGATTTCAATTCCGCCTGCAAAAATTACTTGAGATAAGAGAGCATAAGGAACGACTGGTTAAAAATGAGCTGGCAAAAGCTGAGAGGAAGAAGTACATACAGGTTGAGAAGAAAGATCGGATGCATGCTGAATTGGATGAATCAAGGAATAAAATGAAAGAAGAGGAGAAAGAAAGACTGCTCTCTGTTGAAAGAATGAAACTGTATCAACGATACTTTAAAAGGCTTGGTTCAGGTATGAAAATGCAGGATAAACTGATCATGATAGCGGATGAAGAGATCGGGTTGATAAATGAAAAGCTGGTTGAAGCACGCAAGCAGAGACGGATACTGGAAAAGCTGAAAGAGAATAAATTAAAAGAGTATAATTATGAATTACAGAAGGAAGAGCAGGATTTTTTCGATGAAGTCGGAAATACAAATTATATAAAAGAGAAGAGTGAAAAAGAGTTGCAGGAGAAAAAAGAGACAGTTAAGAAAAAACCGTTTATCCCGATTAAGTATAGAGAGTATGAGAAGAACTTAACTGAGAAATTATATGAGGAATTATTAAGAACAGGAGAGTTGTCAAATGATACCAGTACAAAATAGGATCGATGAGATCATGCAGCGGATCGGTTCGATCCACAAACGGTTTAACAGTATTGAAATGGGGCAAAGGTCTGATTTTAAGAATACATTGATGGAGATGCAGGAAAAAATATTCAATGAAGGAAAACATGATAATAACAAGTATGATGACATTATTATAAAAAATGCAAAGAGGTACACCATTCCGGAAAGATTGATCAAAAGTGTGATCAAGCAGGAGTCTAATTATAATCCGAAAGCTGTTTCTTCGAAAGGAGCAAAAGGATTGATGCAGTTAATGCCTCAGACCGCAAAGCTTCTCGGTGTCACGAATGTCTTTGATCCTGAAGAGAATATCAGTGGAGGCGTTAAATATTTGAAACAGATGCTCGATAGATTTGACGGTGATGTGGTTAAAGCACTGGCTGCTTATAATGCCGGGCCCAAGGCAGTGGAGGATAATAATGGAGTGCCTAATTACTCGGAAACTAAGAATTATGTAAGCAGAATTTTAGATAATATGGAGGGATTTTAGAGATGATTAAAAGAAAAAAGACAAGAAGCGAGATCGATAAACGTTTGATCAACCTTGTTGTGTTAAATATTTTTTTAATTGCATCCGGGATCCTCTGGCTTGATTATATGGGATTGATCAATTTTAAAGAAGGGGTATTTCCCACTTTAGCTAAGATTCCAGGTTTCAATTTTATTCTTCCAAAGCGTTTGGAGGATCCGTTACTTCTGGCAAAGGAGGAATACCGTAAACAGGAACTGGTTAAGAAGATGGAGTGGGATCAATTAAAAGACAAACAGGAAAAGCTTGAAGTACTAAAGACGGAGCTGGAAGAAAAAGAGAACTCATTAAAAGAACAATCTGACCGTGTGAAAGAGAAAGAGCTTGAACTTGATAAAAAATATTCAGATCAGGATAATTACCGGGATAGGATAGGGCAACAGGCAAAATATTTTGTAAGTATGAGACCGGAAGACGCAGTTAACCGCCTTTCAAATATGGATGACCTGCTTGTCATAGATATCCTGAAGGCTATAGAAAAGAAGGCCTTAGAAGAAGGCAAGCAATCCATCGTACCTTATTTTCTGTCATTAATGACACCGGAAAAGGCATCTGTCATTCAAAGAAAAATGACAATTGTCGAAGAAGATATAAAAGGAACTAATTTTTAGAGGGTTTAATATGCAGATAAGTATGATTAATTTTAATATCAATTCTGATCATGGTCCAAAGATCAATCCGTTAAGGAATGAAACAGATAACAGTTTTATTAATATTCTTGAGAACAAGATCGAGAAATTGGAATCTATTGAAAAAAAGATCATGTCGGATAGAAAGAAGGAACAGGATAAGATAAAAGAACCTGTTCGTACAGATCCTGTCAAGAATAAAAAGACGGATAACTATGAGGCAGATGAAAAGAAGGTTAGAGCAGAAAAGAGTACGACCGAACAGAGCCGGATCAAAAATACCTCTGACGATACCTCGTCGATCCGTGCACTTTTTCAGGAAATTGCATCTTTTCTCCAAAAAGTCAAAGGTGTAGATGAAAACCTCTTCAAGCAATTCCAGAAAGAATTTAATGTGATCAAAAGCGGTATTATTTCTCTTTTAAAAGGAAAGGAGATCCGGGAAAATAATTTTATTCTTAAACTGAAAGATCTCCTGAAGAATCTGAAGAAGGCCTATCTCTTGAAACAGAATTCTGTTCCAAACGAAAAATTTATTCTGGAT
>JAHITG010000426.1 GCA_018817865.1 Spirochaetota bacterium | reverse complement strand
TGAGATAGCTCCCTATAAAAAAGAGATCGAACAGGCTAATAAAAAAGCATTACAAATTGTTTTAAATGGTAAACCTTTTTTAACAGGACTTGGGAAGGCAATTGATGTGATCCCGGGAATGAAGAAGAATCTGATCCTTCATGCCGGGCCCCCTGTGACATGGGATAAAATGTGCGGTCCCATGAAGGGAGCAATTATAGGGGCACTGATCTATGAAGAAATTGCAAAAGATTATAATGAAGCAATACAGATCGCCGGAAAAGATATTGAATATGCTCCCTGCCATGAACACTCGACCGTAGGGCCCATGGCCGGAATCGTCTCTGCCACCATGCCTGTCTTTATAGTTAAAAATGAAGAGTACGGGAACCATGCTTATTGTACAATGAATGAGGGCCTGGGAAAAGTACTGAGGTACGGGGCATATAGTGCTGAGGTTATTAAAAAATTGAAATGGATGGAGTCTGTTCTGTATCCTGCTTTAAAAAAAGCAGTTAAACAGACAGGGCCGGTTGATCTGAAGAATATCATTGCGCAGGCGCTCCATATGGGAGATGAGGTCCATAACCGGAACAGGGCAGCTACATCCCTCTTCTTCAGAATGATCTCTCTCGCTGTTGTAAGGACCTCGGATGCGGAAACCGCCGCCTCTGTGCTGGAATTCATTCACGGCAATGACCATTTCTTTTTAAATCTTTCCATGCCCGCAGCAAAGGCCACGCTGGATGCTGCGCGGAATATCAGCAAAAGTTCCATGGCCGTGGTCATGTCAAGGAACGGGACCGAGTTCGGGGTCCAGCTATCCGGTACCGGCAGTACATGGTTCACGGGACCGGCCCCTGTTCCCGATGCTCTCTTCTTCCCCGGATATACAAAAGAAGATGCCAACCCGGATATAGGGGACAGCTCCATTACGGAAACAGCCGGCCTGGGCGGTTTTGCCATAGCATCCGCACCTGCTATTGTTCAGTTCGTCGGCGGAAAGGTCAGCGATGCACTGAATTACACTCTGGACATGTATGAGATCACGGTCGGAGAAAATAATGTTTATCAGATACCCAACCTTGATTTCAGGGGCACACCCACGGGTATAGATATACTAAAAGTATTAGAGAAAGGCATCCTTCCTTTTATCGATACGGGCGTGGCTCATAAAGATCCCGGAATCGGGCAGGTCGGGGCCGGTGTCTTGAGTGCTCCTCAAGAGCCGTTCATTAAAGCATTAGAAGGTTTTAAGAAGAGTTTAATGAGATAAAAACAATTATAAACTTTAAAGACTGAATCACAATTATAATTTTTATAGTAGGGGCTTGATTTACTTGTGCCCTTTAGGGTATCAAGCCCGTTTTAAAGCCTTTAATAGCGGGTTCGATAAATCGAACCCCTACGGTTTTATACTCTATGTAACGGCACTTAAACAGTAGTTATAGCCAAATTATAGGAGGTTTTTATGAATACCAGTGAACTTCTCAAATTTATGGAAAAAATAAAGATAGTTGATCTGACCCAGCCTTTAAGCATACATACTCCGCCCTGGCCCAGTTACATGCCTCTTGGAATACAGTATTTCAAGCGCATAGCCGGAGCGCATATGGGGCAGGGAGCCAACGGCCAGATCATCACGACCAGCAATCATGTGGGTACTCATATGGACGGCGAGATCCACTTCCATGCTTCCGGCAGGACCATCGGCCAGGTCCCCATAGAAGAATGGGTGGGGCCGGGTGTTGTCGTGGATATTTCGGATGATGTGGATGATTATGACCTCTATTCCCCTGACCTTCTGCAGAGCAAGGCCGAGATCAAGCCGGGTGATATTCTTATCATCAATACCGGTTATCACAAGTACGCATGGGACCAGCCGGGTTCTGATGAGATCCGTTATTTTGTCAAGCATCCCGGGCCTGATCCTGATTTTCATAAATGGGCCTTAAAGATGAAATTCAAATGGATCGGGGTGGACTGCGGGAGTGCGGATCATCCCATGAATACCATTATCCGTGACTGGCATCCTAAATCCTTTGTTGCGGCTGAAGAGAAGATAAAGAAAAAATATAAAAAAACCTGGGATGAGCTTTTCCCTCCGGAAGTGTATTACCAGGTCATGCATCTGAAATTATTCCCCAAGCGGATCGTTCATGCCGAGAACCTGGGCGGTGATATTGACAAAGTAAAGAATAAAAGGGCCTGGATAGGCTGTTTCCCTTTACGGGGACTGGAGATGGAGTCATCCATGTGCAGGATAGTGGCGTACCTGCCGGCATAAACTTCTTAACAGGTTGTTTTTTGAATAGAAAATAATTAATAAGTGTAGGGGTTCGATTCACGGAGTACCCGAAGGGTGTCGAACCCATTAATAATAATATAATAATAAGGGTTTGATAAATCAAATCCCTACAATATCTGTTTGATTAATAATCCTTAACAGGCGGATCCCCGGTCTGTTAACTTTTTGTATTCTGATGAAGGAGGAAGCAATATGATTATCACAGATGATTTTGATTATTTTAAACCTGTACAGATCAGTGAGGCAGTAAAGATCTTTGATAAATATAAAAACAAAGCACTCCTTCTGGCCGGGGGAACGGACCTTATAGTTAAAATAAAAGAGGATATAGAACATCCGAAGGTGATCATTGACCTGAAAGGAATCAGGGAATTAAAAAAACTGGAGTTCAAGAATAACTCCCTTTATATAGGCGCGGGAGTTACTTTCGGTGAACTTCTGGATGATCAGACAGTCAATAAAAAATTCCCCTTGCTCTGGGAGAGCATAAGAACAGTGGGTTCTGTCGGGATCAGGAACAGGGCAACCCTGGCAGGCAATATTTGCTCCGCTGTTCCTTCCCTGGACAGTGGACCTGCCCTGCTTTGTTATGAAGCTCATGTTCATGTGACAGGGAGATCGGGAAAGAGGAAAATAGCTATCTCCTCCTGGTTTACGGGCCCGAAAAAGAATGCCCTGAAGACAGGCGAGATCGTTCTTGGTATCACCATTCCGTTTCCGGGAAAAAAACATACAGGATGTTATGTTAAACTGGGCCGGTACCGCGGGGAAGACCTTGCCCAGGCCGGTGTGGGTATTCTCCTTCTAAAAGATCATACATGGAGGATCGGTTTTTGTGCATTAGGTCCGGTT
>JAHITG010000425.1 GCA_018817865.1 Spirochaetota bacterium | reverse complement strand
TCTTTTCATGTTTTTTCCCTTTTGAATGGATTTTGGACTTATATTACAGGTAAATTTTTATTGATGTGAATAATTTGATGGCATGTTTTCGGTAAAGGGTAAATAATAAATGCTGTATGAATGAATCATTCATGTGTATTTTTATTTAACGCTGTTGATCCGGGAAATTTAACCAGCGTTAAGTTTATTATAGTACAAATAAAAATAATTTCAATGTTTTTTTAATAATTTTTTAATTTTTTTTTGCTGAAAAAGCAGGGAAATTCCTTCGGCATTGAATTAAATATCGGTTGATTCCTGGAAAAAATTAAATGAAATATATATTCAATGATTTACAGCTGATTCTGTAACCATTTTAATTTTTTGTTTAATTTTTTTCTGTAATTCTTTATTCGAAGTCTTTATTTTCTTCCATAGGTCCAGTGCTCCTTTAAGATCATCTTTATAATACATGTCTAATCCAAAATAATACAGTTCTTCAATAACCATTCTTTCAGCATGAGGAAGTTCATTGATCATTTCCTGTATGCTTTTTTTATCTTTTTTTTCTATTAAAATCACATCAACTCTCCGGTTCATCCGTCTGCCTTCTTCTGTTTCATTGCTGAATATTGGATTGCGTTCTCCCAGACTGATAGCTATTAATCTTTTTTTGTCGATTCCGTTTTTCACCATGTAATTATAAACCGATTGTGCCCTCATTTTTGAAAGTTTATTATTATAACTATCAAGCCCAGTGCTATCAGTATTACCTTCTATCCGCACAAGATAATTCTTTAAGCTTTTTATTATCCTGATTACTTTATTTAGTATTTCAACAGCTTCATATTTTAGTTGGTTGCTGTTATATTCGAACAGCAGATCACTTTGAATACTCACTTCCATACCTCTCCGGCTTTTTTTAAATACTTTATTATTCTTATTCTGCGTGATTTGATAGTCTCTGTTTTCTAGACTCATGGATAAGCCGATCCTGTGAGTGCTTCCCAGGTTACCATAAAAGCTTAATGCATAATCCAATCGCAGGTTTTTATATCTAAATCCCAATCCAGCTTTTAAACCGTCATCATTACCTTTATATTGATATCCAGTTCTTATAAATATTCTCTTTGTCCATTGATATTCGATCCCTCCTCCAATAATATATTCTGCCTCGATCCCTTTTTTTAGTTTCATAGTCAGAATGATCATATCCCGGGGATCAATAAGCAGTTTTTTAATCTTTATATTATAATGTCCTCCTGCTTCAATATCTAATGGTTGATCATATTCCACTGAGTCCTGTTTGACCGGCAATCCGATGTTGTGAAACACAAGTCCAATTCCCCAGCCAGGGTTTTTATATATCCAGCCAATATCATTATTGAAAAACGTATTTCCTGCATCGTCAAGTATCTCTCTTATTACTTTAAAATTTATCCCTATACTGATCTTTTCACTGATTTTATAGGAATAATTAAGTATTATACAATAATTTCCTGCATTTATATTATTATCCAGTGAAATATAATTTCCTGATGAGTCTTGATCATATCTGTTAATATCGTCATAAAAAAGGCTGATAAATCCTATCCCAAAAGTTCCATATTTTTGGAATTGAAAAGTCCCAAAAACTGACCCGAAATTTAAGGACTGAAAATACCTTGCATAGGAAAGAGAAAAGTTTATTGTTTTTATTAAAGGTGGTGCAGGGAGTTCTCTGACTGATGAATGTATTTTTTCTTGAGGACTTTGAGAAGGGTCAGTATAAGTATCAGCGGAATAGATAAATGATCGTGGCGGTAATTTATAGAATGAAGGGAGAGCCGGGTTGTAATATATAGAATAAGCTCTGGAATCCCTTGTTAATGAAGAATTTCCAAGAGCATGAGCAGAAGGTGAAGGAGAAATGGTTAAAAATTGAAAGATCGAATCCGCTTCATTAGCTTGCGTATGAGAAAATGGAGAAATACAAATAAGGCTAATAGAAACAATAGATAATATTATTTTATTTATTATTGTCTTCCTGGAAAATTCATTTGTAGACACGGATTTATCTGTGCTAATTTTGAAAATTATATCTGTGAATGTACCAAATATTTTCAAAACACCCTTTCTCCTATCGGATTACTATAAATTTTATGAAT
>JAHITG010000037.1 GCA_018817865.1 Spirochaetota bacterium | reverse complement strand
GCTGCAATGATCCTGCTATTACATTCTATCATCTTATTTCCGCCGACCCTCATTATCTCTCCCGTCTCAATATACTGGAGGAGTTTAGTCTGTACATTCCGCGAAGCATTATTAATTTCATCCAGAAAGACCGTACCTTCATGTGCAGATTCCAGGATCCCGTATTTTTTAACATCAGCTCCTGTAAAAGCACCCTTCTCATGACCGAAAAGCTCACTTTCCATGAGCGTTTCTGTAAGGGCTCCGCAGTTGACCGGGATGAACAGTCTGTCCTTTATTTTGCTTTTTTTATAGATCGCCCGCGCGATCAGATTTTTACCTGTTCCAGTTTCCCCCTCCAGAAGCACGGTCGTATCCTGGCCGGCGATCCTGTTGACCAACCTGTAAATCTGCTTCATGTCAGGGGAACTTCCGATGATATCCTCAAATCCTATGATATCAGATTCGGTGAGTTTATGGATCTTATGCTGAAACTGAATTTTCTTGACCGCTCTTTTGATCTGAAATACCAGGTCCTCATGATTAAAGGGCTTGGGGAGATAATCGACACATCCCTTTTCCATGGCTTTCATGCCCATCTCCGTATCCCCGTAACCGGTCATCAGGATTACTTCCGTTGCTTTCAGCAGTCTGTTTTCCTGAATCTTTTCAAGCAGTTTGAACCCATCCATATCAGGCAGTCTGAAGTCCAGAAGTATAACATCAAACGAACTTTTTTTCAGCAGGGGTAGTGTAACTATACCGGAAGCAATACACTCAACCAGCATGTCCTCTTTTATCAGAATCCGTTTAATCAGACGGCATATTTTGGGATCATCATCAATAACCAGAATTTTTGTTTTCACAAGCTCCCTTACAAGTATAAATCCAGGAACCGGATATTGCATCTGTCCCGGTTCTTGATTATTTCTTCAATACTTTCTGCAGAATACGGCTCATTTCCTGGATCGTATAGGGTTTGGGGATCACATCTATAAATCCGTATTCTTTATAATTTGACATGATCGGATCATCGGAGTATCCGCTGGAAACAATAGCACGTATCTTCGGATCAATCTTTTTCAGTTTACTAATGGTTTCTCCCCCCCCCATTCCATCCTGGATGGTTAGATCCAGGACAACCGCATCAAAAAATCGTCCGGATGCTTTTTCTTTCTTATATTTTCTTATTGCTTCACTTCCATCTTTAGCAAAAGCTACTTCATATCCCAGCCGTTTAAGGATCCTGCCTGCAGATTTCTGAACCATGATATCATCATCCAAAACCAGTATCCTGCCCGTACCTTCCTGAATCTTTTCCTTCTGTTCGGATAATTCATCTCTGGAAACAGAAGAAGGAAGGTATATGATAAAGGCAGACCCTTTCCCAGGCTCTGATTCCACAAGGATCTCTCCCTTATGTTTTTTTATAATAGAATAGGCGATGGAAAGCCCCATACCGCTTTGATTCTTTTTTATTGTAAAATAGGGATCAAAAATCCGGGGCAGATCTTCCCTGGAAATACCATGTCCGTGATCCTGAATGGATATTTTTACATAATTTCCTCCAGGCAGGTTTAAATAATTTTCATCCCGGATAACGGTGTTCTTTGCTGATATGGAGACAGGACCTCCTTCGGGCATGGATTGAGAAGCGTTTGTAATGATATTATCAATCACCCTGGTGAGCTGTGCTTCATCAGCTTTCACAGTCCACAGGCCGGAAGGGATAAAAAATTCAGGTTTTGACAGGCTTTTACTTAATATATATTTTACAGAATCCTTTAAAAATTTTGCCAGAGAAAACAGCCTTTTATCAGGGGTTTCTCCCCTGGAAAAGGTCAGTAATTGATTGGCCAGTTCTTTGGCCTGCAGGGTCGCTTTTTGCATCTCGACCAGGGACTCATATCTTTCCTCTCCCGGAGAAACATCCATTTTAATGATAGAAAGGTTCCCCAGAATAGTAGTGAGAATATTGTTGAAATCATGGGCAATGCCGCCTGCCAGCGTCCCCATTGATTCAAGCTTTTCAATTTTTCTCATGTTCTTTTCCAGCTCTTTTTTTGCTGTAATGTCCTCAGAAATCCCTAAAAGATAGGCTGGCTTTCCTTTCTCATCCAGAATAGGGACTTTTTTTGTATGAAGTATCTTATCTCCATTCATGGTTTTTATGGATTCTTCCGGAATATCCACCGGCTTTTTATTCTTCAATACCTCTCTGTCCTTCCCGGTGAAAGAATCAGCCTGTTTTTTCGTAAATAGATCATAATCATTTTTTCCGATAAGGTCCTTCATTTTTTGTCCCAGTAACTTCTCCCCGGCTTTATTAAAAAGAGTGAACCTCAGGTCTTTTGCATCCTTTACAAATATCATATCCGGAATATTCTCCACAATTGAAGAAAGAAAAGCCTGTACTTTTTGCAGTTCCTCCTTCCCGGCCTTTGCTTCACCAGGCCTGGAATATTCCGAATAATCTTTTACAGTATATCCGAGCTCCTTTATCTTCTTCTTTATATCCGCGGGTAAGTTTTTCAGATCCTCTATAATAATTACTTTTGATCTTTTAGACATGTTTACATTAGTATACTGAATTTTGATTTATTCGTCAACATATTTATAATCAAAAGAACCTGTCCCGGCTCTTTTTCGGTTCTTTTCTGTTAAGCTGATGATAATACAATAAAGGATACGAGATATTATTGCACAGGATGTGTCAAGGGTTCGCCTGTAAAGGGATTGTAACCGGCGCTGGAAAGTACATAATAGGCTGTGGAAGACAGGGCCTGCAGATTCTCTCCCCTGGGGGTCCGCCACCCGTGGCCTGTTTGTTCATTAGCTTTTGAGGCATAAGGCAGGGCATCGCCTATCTTCATCTTTGAAAGCTCTGTTTCGTAGAATCGGGCCTTTTCATCATAATACTGGAATTTCTTAAAATCCTTTCCTTCATAATGACCCGCCATTATCTTTAATGTTCCGATCATCTGGGCGGTCCATTCCCCGGAGACGATCCCTTTCCGGCCCATGTTTGAGGGGATCGTAAAATCAAACCCGGTTACCTTATAGGTGGAGCCGTCAGGATTTTTAAATTCCGTCTGAACCTCAAATCTTTTAATGGCAAAAGCAATAACTTCATCCGGATCGACCAGCATCAGATACAGCTCCCTGGGCCCTAAAGCGGCAATAGCCCATGAATAAACATCCGTCGCCGGTGATACATCTCTCTTTCCTCTGGTAATAAGACAGTTATCGAAATTGACAAAGGAGTTTTCCATGAGCCATCCCTTAACTTTATTATGCAGGTTATATTTCTCATTTCCGGTATACTCATACATCTGCTTAAAAAAAGCATAGGCATCGAGATTATGCTCAGTAGAGTACCATTTCTCTTCAGGCCCGCCTTTCACTCCGCCTTCCGGATCCATCATTTCGATCAGGAAATCACCGGCCTGCTCGGCTATCTTAAGATACTGTTTCTGGCCGGTCTGCCTGACATACTGGAGGGCGGCCATGCCGATCCACGCATTCGGTCCGCTGTGCACCTTATACTCAATGCCATATCCTTCTGTCGCATCATACCCGTTTATAAATCCGTTATGATTGAGCTTCTTTTCCCTGATCTGATCCATGTAAAAATCCAATATCCTCCGGGCCCTCTTCACTTCACCGCTGACCATAAAGGCCATCACAGCCAGGCTCTGGTCATATGTATAACCGGATCCTGTGTGCTCGGTACTTTCCCCTTCATAGCTGGAGACCAGGCCGGTCTTGGAATTCTGACTGTTCCGCATCCAAGAAACCATATCACGAGCCTCCTCAGAGAGGGGAAATATTTCATCGGCATAAGAGGAAGGAAAGAGGAATTCATCAATATTATGCAGGATCCCGTCAACTTTTTTTTGTAATCCCTTTAGTCCTGACTTTGTCCTTTTTACAATATCATTATTAAAATTATTGAATTTGGATTCTAATCCCTTAATTGTTTTTCCTACTGACAAAAAGGTATTCTTAACTGCTCCGATGAGATTAAACTTTCCTGATCGGGTTTTCTGTAAAGATCCCGGATCTGTTAATGACTGCTTCGGGTCTCCGAACCGGTCCTCCCCGTCAAAGACATAATCCTCCACTTTCTGAAGCTCAGCACCGGGACTCGATCCTGATGAGGAAGACTCCGCAAAGAGAGCAGGAGACATTAATATCAGGTTAAAAAATAAAAGAATATAAACTGAATATCTGAAAATTCGCTTGATCATGCGGAAATAGTTCCTTATCTTTCTATATATAGTATAATCAAAAATCACTTTTTATCAAGACAAAAATGGGAACTGTGGGACTGTTCCTTTCCAAATTCTTTAATCTTTCATTAAATAGTGTAATATTCCAATCCAAATAAGTCGATGTTAATAGTATAATATGTACTTGAATCATTACGCATACTTTTTACCCTGAATATGTATTGATTTTACCCATCTTGAATAACATGAAGAAAAATGCATAATTTTTATCAATATTTTGATGTTTATGCCATAAAGGGGCTTTGTTTCGATGTTTTTTTCATGAAAATATGGGATTTTTATAGATAATGGTACAAAAATTGCACTTTTTTAATTAAACAATTGGGACTATAAGATGAAGCAAAAATCGAATAAAATCTTTCAATCGCTTTACACGAAAACTATGCTCTTACTCTTTTTCCTTGTTCAAATCGCATTTGCTTCTTCTGATAATGCCGGTACCAGCAGTGCTGAATTCTTAAAAATCCAGCATGATGCCAGGGCAACGGCACTGGGTTATGCCGTTACACCGCTTGTAGATGATGTGGATTCCCTGTTCTGGAATCCTGCATCATTAAGCGTTATTGACAGGAAAGAGCTCACAGCCAGCTATTTAAGATGGCTGGGTAATGCTAATTCCGGATCATTAGGAGCGGTCTATCCTGTACAGGGGATCGGGACCTTCGGATTGGGATTCAGTTTCTTTTCCCTTTCGGATATCCCTTATACGACGGTGGACCACCGTCCGACAGGCACATTCTCAAATAATGACCTCTGCCTCCTTTTGGGATTCGGAGGCAAACTGCCATGGAAACTCTTTAACCGCTTTCATTTCGGCTCCTCTTTGAACATAATTAAAGAATCATTTTATGACAGCTCCCGCATCAGCTTAGGATTTAATTTTGGGATGGTTTTTAATACCCCATTAAATAATCTTGACCTTGCTTTTGCATTAAGGCATATCGGTTTCTCTTCTGCCGTTACAACAGCCTCAGACCCGCTCCCCTTATGCATCGGCCTGGGTGCATCATACAAATTTTATATTGATGACATCTTTACAAAGATCTTTAACAAAAGGATCATTAAAGCTACAGAAGAAGATTTTATTGTACTGCTTGATTTTGAAAAGACAAGAGATGACGGATTAATAATGAACAGCGGTGTTGAAATAGGTATAAAGAGTTTACTCTATTTACGCTCAGGATATCAGCTTGGGACCGATCTTTCAGGAATAACAGCCGGATGCGGTTTGAAATACAAGGTCTATAAACTGGATTATGCGTTTGTTCCTTATGATCTGATAGGCAATACACACAGGGTTACATTCAATATGGCCTGGGGCACAGGTCCTGATATGTATAACCCCTATATAAGAGCAGAATCAGAAGATTTTTATTCACTCTCATCAGGAGAACCATATGTCATTGAACTGGAAGTTCGTGATGACAGCCCCATACAGGACTGGATGGTGATCATTTTTGCATCTTCATGGAATAACTCGGACCTGGCCAGGGTATACAAAGGAGAAGGACCGCCTCCTGCCCGGATCAGATGGGATGGAAAAGATAAGAACGGGAATCCGGCCGGGGATGGTACATATAATTATTTTGTCCTTGCTACAGACAGCCTGGGCAACAGGGCCAGGTCTCCGTTGACCCAATTTGAAGTTGATTCTTCTCCTCCTGAAGTAAAGATATCCGTGAAAAAAGAGATATTTGTATTAATAGAGGATGAAAAATGGGAAGATATTGTGATCACATTACACTCTGCTGAAAAAGAGATAAGCTCATTTAAAGCTGTTCTCTATCTTAATGAAACTCAAATTTTAATCCTTGCTGAAGGAGATGAACTCCCTGAAGAGATCCTATGGAACGGAAAGACGAAAGAGGGCAACAGGGCGCAAGCCGGTGTTTATTCTTTAAAAATATTTGTAAAAGACCCGGCCGGAAATGAAACGGAACAAAGCATTCAATTCCGGTTGAAAGAAGAAGATGATGAAGAATAAAGAATTGATAGTTTTTTTTCAAACAATATGAAAAAAATCATGAATATTATTATTGTCTTGCTTTTAACCTGTGAAAGCCTTTTTGCCATTGAAGCGACACAGCTCGTCATAACCAATGCATTAACGGGTGCTGCCAATGAGCCCATCAGGATCATCGTACAGGCCCAGGATGACTTTGGACAGATCGCTTCACAGTATGCTTCAGGAATTACATTCGGACGCATTAATTCCGCAGGCGGATCGTTTTATACCAATGCCTCGGATGCCAGCAACAGTATCAATCCGTTAAGCGGAGAGATCAACCTGGTTAACGGTCAAATAACCGTTTATTTTAAAGACCCTGAAGCAAATGATCCGGACCCCCGGGTCACGGTCATCGACACGGACGGGATCGCACCACTTTTAAGAGGAACTACCAATAATATTAACATCACGGCAGCCAACCCGGATCATTTCCAGATACTCAACCTGCCTCTGACTGGCACGGCAGGGATACCTGTTCTCATCAGAATAGAAGCAAGGGACGCCTTCAATAACCGGAGAACCATGGAAAACAACAATTCAAGTTTCACCACCACCCACCTTTCAACCGGAAGTTTCTATTCTAATCTATCCGATGCGACTAATATGGTGAATCCCGTACTACTGAAGAATTTCACGAGCGGTACATTACACGTTTATTATGTAGACACGGATTCCGACCCTGATCCCCGGATAGGGATAAGGCTTGCCGGATATAATCCGATCACAAATCAGGCAGTAACCCTGTCCCCTGCGCCTGCATCCGTGATCGTGCTTACGAACTCCTCCCTGTCAGTAACTGCAGGATCGGGCATCCCGCTCAGTTTCCGGGCTTATGATGCTTTCAGCAATATCATAACGGCATCCGCAAGGGTAAAACTCCAGTCAACCAATCCCACGGGTAATTTCTATCCTAATATCACCTGCCAGGGCGGAACAGAGATAACCAATAAAGTCTTCACGAACAGCATCATGACCGTGTACTACAGGGACACGGAAGCTGATGACCCGGATCCGTTCATCTCAATTTTAGATGATGACGGTACTCCCATTGCGTCCGGCGTGACCAACTTCCCGGTAAATATAGATCCCGGCCCTGTTTCCAATATCATGTTTTCCGCAGTCGGGACAAATGTACCGGCCTCGACTAACTACAGGTTCCTTTCCGTGAATGTTACTGACCAATTCGGGAACGCTGTTACGGACGGAACAAAAATATACTGGTCATATGTCGATCAGAGCCCTGCCAACCAGGGCACGGCAGCAGCATTTTCAGGTGCATCAGATACTTCAAATTTTACATCCGGAGGCATTGTCACCAATACTTTCTATCTCTCTTTAAAAAGGGGGGACGATTATATAATAAAAGCCGGGAACCTGAAAGACCCGGCTGAGACGATCTCGGACACGGTCAGACTGACTGTAGTCCCGGGCCCGCCGGGGATCCTTGAAGTATCACCCTTATCAGGTACTACCCTGCCGAGGACCAATATTACCATAAATATCACACTGAAAGACTCCGTTTCAAATGTTATTTACGGCCAGGCGATCTCTTTCTCAAACAGTAATCCTTATGGAAGTTTTTCAGACAGGACAAATTATACAGACGGAAATGGAAACACATCATCAATACTGATCATGAGTAATTATGACAACCAGGTACATAATGCAACAATAAGTGTTGCTCCGGCCGGACTTTCCATTGTATGCTCCTTTACAGCACGATCAGGCCCTGCTGCCCTCTTTGACCTGACCCCGAATTCAGCGTTAGCCCCGACAGGCGGGAATCAGCCGATCACCGCTGCCGTACTGGATATAACAGGACATCCTGTCCAGGGGACAATGGTATACTTTACCACAGATTTCGGTTCTGTAACACCTCTTTCAAACTTTACAGGAGTGAACGGAAGGGCAATAACGACACTTTCCACCGCGACAAATGAAGATAATAAGGTTCATACGATCACGGCAAGTATAAATTCTCCTTCAACAAATGACACATCCTATATAACCACTGACTCGGGTCTGCCCGCATTTCTGGAAATAAACCCGTCAGCAG
>JAHITG010000424.1 GCA_018817865.1 Spirochaetota bacterium | reverse complement strand
TCCTTCAAATACCGGATACTTCTCTGCGAAGAGAATATTCTTATCTGTAAATGAGGCTATGTCATTAATGCTTTTTCCCGTTTTAAAAAAACATTTATCTGTTTCGATCTTATCCAGGGGAAGTGTCATTTCTTTAGAATTCTGAAAATATTTCTGTGAACTTAAGTTTCGTAATTTTTCTCTGTCACCTTTGGATGTATCTAAAACTTTTCGGGAAGCCCTAAGGCGGATGAGCATATCTTTTGAGAAGACCGTTTTAACAAGATGCTCACATTCGTCCTCTTTTTGCATCAATACAATTATATCCGGATCCAGGATATCAATTTTAGATCTGGAAAGAAGCCGGCCACCGTCTCCAAGAACCCATCCGCTGGTATTTACAAGCATGATATCACACATTTTTAAGCATTGGTTCATGATTTTACTGAACTGTACAAGAGTAGGTACCATATGGAGTCCGGGTGAATGGGATCCTACAAATTCCATTCCTGTAATGGCCGCATCAGATAATAGTAAGATCGGTTCTTTAAGTACAGTAAAAGCGATAGTACCCGGGGGGCCAACATCTGATTGCCCCAGGTCACTGTCTATCACCCCCACTTTTCTTTTGAGCTGGATCAGTTTATTAGCCAGATATGTAATAAAAAAAGATTTTCCAGTATCCATCTCACCCAGCACAATGATCCTTTTCAGATTTTTATCTTTAATTCTGGCTACTAATTTATCCCACTGAACCGGAATGGTGCTTTTTTCCAGGGGTTTAATATTATTAATATCACCGGATTGGATCTGAATTATGGAATCTTTATGACATTCAAAGGGAATACTCTTTCCGGCAGGAATGGTATGTAAGAGCTGTATATGAGTTTTATGCTGCAGGATACATCCAACCGCTTCCAGTTTTCCTTTCAGTATTTTAAACTCAAGAGGTCCAACAAAGAGATATACTTCATTTTTTAATATTTCTTTTTGCATTCCGTTCTCCGTCAAATATTAACATGGGCCAATCCTTTTTTAATTGATCTTCAGTAACCTTTACTATTTTGTCTAATTCATTTTTTTTAAATGATAAAGAAGGCTTTTCCGATATTTCAATAATTTCTTTCAGCATGATCTGATCCTTATCCATCATATTGACCCTTCCGGAATATTTTTTCCCTTTATAGATGAAGGCGATCCAGTCATCATGTTTAAGTTCAGTATGATCAGCCTCTCCTACCATCCTTGAGAGTGTGTTTGCTACCAGGCCCGGATAAACCGGAATTGTTTGATAATTTTGAATTGTGGATTCGATGAGTTTTTGTGATAAGGACGGATGGCGATACTTTTTATTTAAAACATCCAGTATTTTTATTATATTGGAAAGTTCTGATTCTTTAAAACTCATATGCTCCTCACTTTTTTATAGATTGTATGTATACTTTTCTTTTAATATTATTATTATTTTCCGGATCTGTTCATCCAGGAAGTCTTCGCCATTTTGGGAATTGTCAATTACTTCTACGGGAAGGGGAGCATTTTTTGCAAAAGTCAGACCATCATCGATCTTGTACGTTTTTTCCATCTCTTCTTTCGATACCAGATGGTCATCCGAGCCTTCAGATATTGCTTTTTCATGACGTGCTACATTTCTTTTCCAGCAGATCTCAAATGGAACATCAATGTACAGTGCAAGAGCATGATCAAGTACATCCGGTGAAAAATTATTAAAAGCACTATGATAACTGTCCCGAGAAAACTCGACAAAAACGATCCTTCCTGTTTTTTTAAGTGGTATTATATCCTCATTCACTTCTTTTAGAAGTTCATGCCACATCATATCATTCACGACCTTGTATCCGCCATCGTCTGTTTTTCTGGAGTAAGCTCTTTGCTTTCCTTCTTTCTCATTTTTATCATCCTGCATAAATTTGGCCCATAATTTAGGAAAATCATCAACACGCGGGAACTCTTCTGCAAGACCTTCTTCTTTTAAATGATCTATCAGTTTGTTATAAACAGCGGATTTCCCGCATCCCGGCCGGCCTAATAGAAATATGTATTTTTTTGTTAATTCTGATTTACCCATTTCATCCTCCCATTAATTAAAAAATTTCTTTTTCAGAATAGCTTTCCTTTCTTCAGTAGTAAAAGAAGCATCTATCCCGTTAGAAATAATTTTTTTTATATCATCTATAGTGAGATCATATTGCCGAGTTAAAAGGTGTAATTCATCTGATAAAGTAATACTGCTTACTCCCGGATCATCCGTGTTGATCGTTACTTTCAGGCCATCATGGTAACAGGACCGGAATGGATGGGTGGCAAGATCCGGTACCACGGTAGTCTGAATGTTGCTTGTCAGGCACATTTCAAGGGGGATCTGATTTTTTTTAAAATAGTCATACAGGTCTTTATCGTCAATGATGTGAATGCCGTGACCAATGCGTGATGCATGTAATAGTTCTACTGCCTCGCGGATATTATGAACGGTTCCTGCTTCTCCCGCATGAATAGTTATGGGAAGATCATTCTCTTTAGCCAGCTGGAATGCTTCTAAATGGTCCTTTGCTGAATAATGTTCCTCATCACCGGCCAGATCAATCCCTACAACGGATTTCCGGTTCTCAAGAGCCAGTTTGACCGTTTCAAGAGAAGAGGCAGGGGATTCACTGCGGTAACAGCATAGGATAAGAGGATTAATGATATCATATTCGGTATGTGCTTTTTCCAGTCCTTTTAATACTCCCTGCAGGATCTCCTGCATTGAAAAATCTCCTTTAGCCTGTAATACAGGAGCAAATCGAAATTCACAATATTTTACATTATCTTGAAATGCATCTTCACTGGCTTCAAAAGCGATCCTCTCCATGGCGGAAGGGTTCATCAGGATCGGGTAAAAAGTTTCAAATGCTTTTAAAAAATCTCCCAGACTTCTGCAGTCCGGCGCTACTGTAACATATTTTTCCAGCTCTTTAACATCGGCGGATGGAAGGGTATATTGCTGCTGGTTTGCGATCTCAAGAATTGAACGTACCCGTAATGATCCGTCAAGATGTCTGTGAAGATCTACTTTTGGAAGTTCCTTGATTATATCAAAGGCAGGTTTCATGAAGTTTCTCCTGTAAAACTATTATTACCTTGGTGATAATAAGTTATAGAGTTTAAATAGGATGTCAACTAAAAGAAATCTATTGATTTTGCTTTTTAATGTAGTATTAATTTATGTTCCAATGCATAAATATATACTATTTTTTTTTATTATACTGATACCAGCAACATTATTTTCCTTTGAACTGAAAAAATATTATCCGGGTGATAAACAGCAGTTTCATATAAAAAAGATCGAAGATAAAGTCCTTGATCTTTCCATTGAGCGTATCGATAATCCGGAGGCTCTTTTTTTAAATACTTCGCTAAACTCCAGGCCGGTCCCGGATGGAAAAAAGAGAATTACCCCGACTCGCACCGGCAGAAATCTTTTCAACAGACTACTGAATATCGTTAAAAAAAAGAAATATTATGATTATGATATCAATTTCGATCTGCTGAAAACAGGTTTTTATCTATTTCGATTGAAAGGGACAGATTTTTCAAAAGAGGTTTATATTCTGATCACAAAATATAGATTGATCACTAAGATCCTTTATGATCAGGGGAGCAGTTTATTATGGGATGTCTCCTCCGGGGAACCAATAAAAAATTATACGTTATTTCTGTGTAATAAGTCAGATAAAGAGAAACTTAATCAATCGAAAAAAGAAGATTATTTTTATAGTTTTACACTTAACAGGGATGATTATACTCTTATATCGTATTACAGTAATTGTTATGATATAAATAGAATAAATGAAGAGGACATTATCAGGAAGGAGAGTTTTCCTTATATTGAAGTATTATTGCCAAAGGAATATTTTTACCTGGGGGAGAACCTCTCTTTTATAAGTTTGTTGAAGATCAAGGATCCTCCTGATTATAAAAATGTACTTATTTCCACGGTTATTCTGAGTATTTATGATATCAATAATAATTGCATTAAGCAGAAAAAGATCCACAATATTGATAAAGGATATACATACGGGAATTTTGCTCTTGATGATGATTTTAAGGAAGGCATCTATGTTATCAGGGTCCAATGGGGAAGCTTTGTACATCAGAAAATGGTTATAATTCTAAAGAATTATGATCCGCAGTTATATTTTAAGATACATTCTGATGATCAGATCTACTATTACAATGAAAAGATCATAATAGATATTGAAACTTTTTATAAATATGGAAAAGCATTTCAAAATGGAAGTATGCAGTGTGATCTGCTATATAAGAGAGTAAATTCTCAGGATCCTTACAAATACCTTATTACACTATTGCCGGATCTGAAAAAAGGAAGAGCACAGCTGAAGGTCAAGGTAAATAGACTGTTAGAAAAAGGCGATTACTTTTTAAAATTTATTATAAAAGTAACGAGTAATAATGGCTTTGAAGAGGCTGATCATTATATAGTAAAAGTATTACAGTCTGATTTCAGCCTATCCGTAAAACAGGATTATAATCTTTTTGAAATTGAGAAACCGTTAAATATAAAATATCGTATTATTCCTCTAAAGTCTTCTGCTGTTTTTAAACGGATGGATTTTCTCTTATATAAGATCCAGAATATTAAGGAAGATACAGAAAAGTATATATTATCGAGGAAGCTGAAGAAAGATCAGAATAATGTTACTTTAAAGCTGAATGAGAGAGGACTGTATAAGGCCAGGTTTATTCTGGAAGATAAGCAAAATCATGTTATTTCAAAGGAAATATATTTTTGGGTTTTATCCTATACATACGGTATTAAGAGCGAAGAGAAGCTTGAAGACATTATTATCGTTCATGATAAGAATGAGTATGAATACAGTGACATAGGAAAGATCCTAATTATTTTTCCTGATAAAAATTTTTGGTATAATATTTATATTGAAGGAAGGGAAACCTTTTATAATGAGATAAACTTTGCTGAAAAAAATTTTATTTTATTTGATTTCCCCATATACGAGAAATATTCTCCTGAAGTCCGTCTGAAAGTCCTTTCTTCACATAATAAAAAAGTATATTTTAAACAGATAAATATTAAAATTCCTTATGTCGGTAAGGTTTTAAAGCTGGAATCTCAAATATCCAATGTAAATAGTAAAGATAAATTCAACAAAATATCGGTAGAAACATTAAATTATTGGGGACATGGAGCAAGCGGATATATGCTCCTCTATACTTTAAACAAAGATTTTCAGGAATTATATAATCAGAGTTACAGGGATTATTATTTATTTTCAAGATTGTATGGCAGTATAAAGGATGATTCAGCAATTTTGGGATATGAATTTTATTCAAAAACTTTTCATGATAAGGATATTCCGTACCATTCCGGATTTATATACGGGAATTCACTTGTCTCTTCCTTTGACCATTATGATCTGGTTACTTTCAATAAAAATGAAATAAAGGAAAAACAGATTGAATACAGCCGGCATGGTTCCTGGAACTCCTTTCTGTTTGGATTTACGGATGATACCAAGATAGGATATAAAGAGATCGAGCATTTTTATAAAAGAGATTATTTTATCAATTATTACTATCCTCAATATTTATCCATAAAAGATAAGGCTTATTTTGCCCTTTTAATAAAGAATAATAAAAATGTTCCGAATAAATTTAAATTCAATTTTTCAATATTGAATGGAAAGTATAAAACTCAGCTGGATAAATATGTTTCAGTAAAATCAGATGCTTACCAGGAATTATTATTATCAGTTCAACCGCGGTATCAGGGAGCAATTAAGATCATTACGAAAAATGTTTCTCCCACTGCAATTGATAAAGAAGAATTCCTGATCAAGTTGCGCAATGATCCTGTAATTGAAAAGAAGAGGAATAAATTTATAAAAGTAAAGAAGGATTATTATAAATTAAAATATTATTTAAAAGGAGATGATTATTACAGCAAGCTTAAAAAGCCCGGCTTATTTTGTTTCTATTATGATCGCGGTGATGATGTTGTTGTCCGTTTTAGAATAAGGGTCAAAAGAGGGATGAGGAATATTAAGATCATTGATTTTATTCCCAGCGGATGCGAATATATAGACCAAAACCTGAAGTATCATCTTTATAAAATAAAATCCTTCACAAATTATGGTATAACCTTTAAAGAGGGAAAGGTTATCCTGCATATTCCTACGCTTTCCAAGGGAGTTTATAATATATATTATATTTTAAAAGCAAAATATAAGGGAAAATATTTTTTACCTGGATATACTGTATCTACGGAAGATAAATTCCTGCAGACTACTCCTGAAAATGACTATGTCGAGATCTATTAAAAGAATACTAATAACAGGAAAGCATATGATCAGAGAATAGAAATTTTATACTTTATAAAATTTTTTATTATCCACCATTACTTCCAGAGGTAACGGTCTTTCATTATATGTCGATGCCATAACCCTTCCATAGGCTCCGGCGCTTTTGATCGCAAGAAAATCATTTTCCTCTACTCTGCTTATGGACCTGTCTTTTGCAAAAAAATCTCCCGTTTCACAGATCGGGCCGACTACATCTATTGTGAACTTCTTTTTAGATTCTTTAACAGGAACTATATTATGATAAGCCTCATAAAGAGAAGGCCGGATAAGAGTATTCATTCCTGCATCTACGATAACAAATGTTTTATTCAGACTTTTTTTGATATAGGTGACTTTTGTTAAAAGGATACCCGCATTTCCGACAATATACCTGCCGGGCTCCAGTATCAGTTTAAGGTTGTTCTTTTTAACAAGCGGAATTACTTTTTCAGCAAATTCACAGGGTGTTTGTGGTTTTTCATTCTTATAGATGATACCAAGCCCGCCGCCTATGTTCAGGTACTCGATATTGAATTTATCCTTACGGATCGTTTTAATAAGTGACACTATTTTATTTATGGCTTTAATATAAGGCGTTACTTCCGTGATCTGTGATCCGATATGGAAGTGGATACCTTTCAGTTGAATATTTTTGCATTGACGTATAACATGCAGCACTTTATCGATCTCATAAATAGATATGCCGAATTTAGTCTCTTTCTTTCCTGTTATGATATATTTATGAGTTTTTGGGATGATATCCGGGTTTATTCTGATGGCGATCGGAACGATCTTTTTCGACTTTTCTGCAATTGAGTCAATTTTTTTGATTTCATTTGTTGATTCGCAGTTGAACATGAATAT
>JAHITG010000423.1 GCA_018817865.1 Spirochaetota bacterium | reverse complement strand
TTTTTTTATCGGATTGATCAACAGGGTCAATGCCGGGATGATCATTAAAAGGATCTTTATTGCAGAAATATTTTTCATGCCCATGGGATTTGTTGTCGGCTATATATTTAAAAATTATATTAACACCGATCATAAGAATGAGAGAGTGGATCTGAAGGATTCAGCTTCAAATAATGAAGGTGCAAAAGAGGGTGGAATTGCTCAGGAAAACGAGGTTGCCGCACAATCAGAAGAGAACGTGATCATAGAAGAAGAGGGCTCCTCAAATGATAATTCTCTGAGGAAGAAAGGAAATAAAAGTTCCACGGAACTGGTTGATGATATATTGATCGACGCTACCAGGGAGGGCACGGATTATTCCAATATCTCCCTAAATCAGAAAATACAGAGCGGAACAGTTGAGCAACAGGCACAGATCAATCAATTGAAGGAAGTATCGGACAAATCTCTCGGAAAGCATATCATTGTTAACAAGCGAAAGATCTTAAATGACCCTAAAATAATGGCTGAAGCTGTGCGGACAATGATGAACAAGGAAGAATAAGATGGATGTTGACCCTAAAGTAAAAGAATTAATGTATGCAACCGGTATAGATGAGAAGCTGGCTATGTTATTGATCCAGTTCACGGGTGGAGATGTCAGCGGAGCAAGGAAGATCATTGAGTCAATGCCGAAGGACTTCCTTGTGTTAAAGATCAGATATATGGGCCATCGGACCCATAATTACGGAGTTATTCTTATAGTCCTGAATACAAAGACAAAGGATATAGATGATCTCTATGTGATCGTGGACAGTAAAGTAGAAGCAAGTCAGATCAATGCAAAGGCAAGTTTTGAAGATTTTAAGGGGGGTATTGTCAAGTTTATTCAGCAGAAGAATCCTGATCTGGAGATGATCGGAAGAATGCGGGAAGCGATCAACACGATAGAGTTTAAAGAAAAAATATTTAATAAACTGTCCAAAGAAAATAAATTTGATCTGGAACAGCTTAAAGTTGTATTTTCTGAGCTGATCTTTAAAGTACTAACGGAATCAAACTGTGCCATTAAGATCGAAGTTGAGGAAGTGGACCTTTTTCGCCTTCATAAATCAAATGATAACTATGTTTTAAAGGGAGAGGAGCAGCTTTTAGGCGCAGAAGATGAAAAAAATGGTAAAGAGAGTACAGAGGTTACAGCCAGAGAGGAGGTCCATGTAAGAAACATTTCTCTGGTCCTTCTTAAAGTAGAACCTGTTCTTTCTCCGATAAGGGGAATCCCGGGAAATGAGATCCAGATAGGGGACCAGATCATGGTGAAGATCATTGATGAAAGGGAAATAGGCGATTATCTTGGAAATCTCCTGGGGGGAAGGAAGAATAAAGAGGTTATTCCTATTCCAGCCACAATAAATGAGATCTCAAAACAGGAAGATACCGGTAATCTAATGGTTTTAGTCCAATTTGGCCCGGGAATAGCCGGTAAGATGTTCATTCCTCCTGAGATCAAGATCGCAGCTCCCATACTTGAGGAAGAGAATGAGGGTAAACTTGGAGTATTAAGTTTCTTTAGAATGAATCCGGTATGGGTCGTTCTTGCACTGGTATTGCTTTTTATTGGTTTTATTATTCTGATTTTTTATATGGGTTAAAAGCGTGTTGTTACGGAAGGTACTATATGTTTGAAGATAAATATAAGGGTCGAGATGAAGATGAGCTTTGGCAAGAGTACAAGAGAAAGCAGAATCAGGATATTCGAGAGCATTTTGTAAAAAAATACGCACCCCTTGTAAAATATGTTGCAGGTAAGGTGGCTATTGGTATGCCCAACAATACTGATTTTGATGATCTTGTCAGTGATGGAGTCCTGGGACTGCTGGATGCCATTGAAAAATACGAACCTGACAGGAATATTAAATTCAAAACTTATGCAGTGACAAGAATAAAAGGCGCGATCTTCGACGGCTTAAGGGAAAGGGATTGGATTCCCCGTTCTATAAGACAGAAAGCGAAGCAGGTTGAGAATTTGCTGATGGAGCTGGAAATAAAAAACGGAAGGCCGGCTTCTGATGATGAAATGGCTGCAGCATTAAACTTACAGATAGAGGAATTCAATAAACTGATGCTTAATATCAGCGGTACAGCTGTTATCTCATTGAATGAAATATGGCATGTGGGTAGCGATGATGATGAAGTTTCCATGATAGAAACACTGGAAAGCCCGGTTTCTTTAAATCCTGATGTACTTGTGGAAAAGAATGAGGTCAAAAATGTGATCGCTAAAGTGATCCAGGGTCTTCCTGATAAGGAAAAAGAGGTTATTATACTTTATTATTATGAAGATTTGACTTTAAAAGAGATCGGAGAAGTTCTCGATGTTACTGAATCACGCGTTTCGCAGCTGCATACAAAAGCGATCATGCGGATAAAAGCAAAGTTGAAACAGATCAAATTTTTATCTGAAAAGGAATAATTATCACGGGTTCTAAAGCTTTTTCGACGAATCTGATAAAGTGAATCTTTTATAAGCTTAAATATCATTCTTCATATATATATTAAAATTTGATTTGTCGCAAAAGTACTACCCGATAAACGGTTTAAAATATTTTTTATTTAATCGATGATGTAATAGAGGGACCTATGGATAGATTAAAAGAGTTATTAACGGAAGATACCGCAGATGATGTAAGCCTTGAGCAGGGTGACGTATCGGGAGACTTTATAGAAGTGATCTCTTACAGTGTAGAAGAAGGTCTTGAAAGTGCAGGTAAGAAGCTGGGTGTCAGCATTGCTGATCTTGAATATGATATTCTTGAGAAAGGGTCTAATGGATTTCTAGGTATTGGAAGAAGACCGTTTAAACTCCTGGTGAAAACAAGTATTTCAAAAGCAGCAGAAGAATTGCAACAGCTTACTGATATGACACAACAGATGGCTAAGGCTGATGCTATAAAGGATAAAGACGGTGCCTATAAAATACGGGTTACTAAGCAGGGTATTATGCTTATCGTTACAAAGCCAATAGGAAAGGGGAGGACTATTTCACTTCAGGAAGTTCAAAATGCTCTTTATCAAAGGCAGATACTGAATCCGGATGAAGCTTTGATACAGAAAATTGTTTCAAAAGCCTCCGGTGAACCTGTAAAGATAGGAGTATGGGAGGCAAATCCGGAATATGACGGCAGATTTTCAGTTGAAATTTCAGAAGATGAGATGAAGGTCTATCTGACCCTGGTCCCGCCGAAAAAGACCGGCAGGATCGTGGAGATGGATGATATTATGAGTGAGCTGGAGCGGAAGGGAGTGGTTTTTGGAGTAAGCAGAGAGTCCATTCAAGAAGCGATCGATGATGATAAATTTAATCAACCGCTTACTATTGCAGAGGGGCTCTCCCCAAAAGAGGGGAATGATGCAAAAATAGATTATAAGTTCAATATTGATAAAGAATTACAGCTTTCTGAAGATGACAAGGGACGTGTCGATTTTAGAGAGCTGGACTTGATAGAAAATGTTGTTGTCGGGCAGATACTGGCAAAAAAGATAAATGCAACAAAAGGAACAGCAGGGAAGACAGTAACCGGAAGGGAGTTGCCGGCAAAAGATGGAAGAGATATACCCATAACAGAGGGTAAGAACATTAAACTTAGTGAAGATAAATCAGAACTGGTAGCTGAAATAAACGGCCAGGTAGTTTATGTGAAAGGCCGCATCAATGTAGAGCCGGTTTATGAGGTTAAAGGAGATGTTGCTCTGGAGACCGGTAATGTTGTTTTTCTGGGAACGGTTATTGTCAGGGGGAATGTAGAAGACGGATTCAGTATAAAGGCAGCCGGTAATATAGATATTAAAGGAAGCGTTGGGAAAGCTCAGCTGGAGGCAGAAGGTGATATAATAATTAAGCAGGGATTACTGGGAAAAGATGAAGCTGTTATTGTAGCGGGGAATGATGTTTTTGCAAAATTTGTTGAGCATGCTAAGCGGGTCGAGGCAGGCCGTGATATTGTGATCGCAGAGGGTTTAATGCATAGTTTTGTGGATGCGGGCAAGAGAGTCATCTGCAATGGTAAGAGAGCCATGATCGTAGGAGGCAGAATAAGAGCAGGAGAGGAGATCAATGCTAAAGTCATTGGTTCCCAATCATATACAGAGACCGAGATCGAAGTAGGGATCGATCCGAAATCAAGACAGCAATTGTTAGAGTTGAATGAAGAATTGAGGAATCATAAAGATAAGTCCAAGGAACTCTCTATGAATATCACAACTTTAGAGAACCAGAAACGAACCCTCGGAGGTAAACTGACTCCTGAAAAAGAAGAACAGCTTCTCGGGATGCTGCAGGATAAAGAGTCTATAAGCCTGCGCATGAATGAGATAGAAGAGCAGATATCGGAGATAAAGAGTTACCTGGCTTCTATTGAAGAAAAAGGAAAAGTCTGTGTACAGAAAGAGGTATATCCAAAAGTGCGTATTACAGTAAAGGATGCTTTCCTGGAAGTTAAGGATTCTTTTAAATATGTAACTTTTATTCAGGAAGCGGGAAATATTAAAGTTTTGCCGTATGAAGAACCGAAGATGGAAAAAGATAAAGAAAAAAGTAAAGAAAGAAGTAAAGAAAGAAGTAAAGAAAGAAATAAAGAAAGAAATAAAGAAAGAAATAAAGAGGAGATGGTTTACTAATGTCAATATTACCAATAGACATACAAACCATACTCGGCCAGATGGGTAATGCAGGAAAGATACAGCATGTTGCTGAGAATTCTGCTTCTCTGCAGCAGGCACAGCAGGGAAATTCGATCCATCAGATCGCCGAACAGAAAGACAAACAAGTCGTTGACCTTGAAAGTGTAGATGAGGAAGATAAAAAGGTTGATGCTGATGCTCAGAAAAAGAAAGAATTTTCACATAAAAAAAATGATCAGGAAGGTGGAAGCAAATCAGATGAAAAATCTTCTGAGTTTTTTAAAGATCCCGAAAAAGGAAATATTATTGACGTAAAAAAGTAAGGGTTTTAAGGACTAAATGTTCCTCTCTATATGTTATAAGACAAATACATAAATTATCCTGTTAAGATTATGATATATTTTATTATTTCCATTATTATTAATATCTTCATTATATATTCAGTTTATAAGAAGGTCATGGCCAAAGTGCATGAACCTGATAAGAGACATATGGCTGAAATAAACAGTTTAATAGTAGAGTTTAATAAGGTCACCAAGAACAATATCGATCTTTTAGAAGAGAAAGTAGATGAAGTAAAAAATATTATACAGGTAGCCCAGGAGAAGATCAGGGAATTTAAGATGAATGAAGCCTTGAATCGTCTTCCGGTAAAGGAAGAACATGTTAATGATGTAAAGGTAGCTGTCCCAAAAAACAAGACAGATATAATCAAAGGTCTTTTGAAAGAAGGGAAAGACTCAAAAGAGATTGCTGCTATCATGGGCATCAGTAAAGCGGAAGTCGAACTCTACAAAAACCTCTCCAAAAAATAAGTTTTCCGAATAATGATAAGACAGAAAGAATACCACTCATGAGGTTTTAGATGAACCCTGTGGAATTTCTTTGTAAGAAATTTCCAGGACAAAAGTCTCCCTGAAAACCTCCTCTGAGGAATTTCTTTATAAGAAATTCCCAGGACTAAAGTCCTTGGAATCGTTAACACGATTCCTAAGGGTGCATTTCTCATGGGATTCCTCGGGGCAGAAGCATGGGGTGACTGATTCATTTCATCTTTAAACTTCAGGAATTGCATAATATTGTTATCACTTATCTTTGTTAAATAGTTTAATTCATTTTCCATACGTATTATTTTTGACAATTTATAAAAAAGAAAGTATATTATAATTAAGAAAGAAAAAATTAATTTTTTTAATAAATTAATTGAATTCTGTATGGATGTATTTATGTATCACTTCAAAGAGCAGACCACTTTATTTTTGAATCAAAACAGGACTTTCGGTCCGGCCTCATGGTATAAAATATTAGAGAATAGTTTATGAAAACAAGTAAAATTATTTTAATTTCATTTCTTTTAATAATCTTTATAATTGTTTTACACTTCATTTTTAAATGGCAGCCCAAAAAAACTGTTAAATTAAAAAAAAATTATTCTGCAGAAGAAATATTGGATAAAATTAATGAAAATTATTCAAAAATAACGACAATTCAGATGACATTTAATAACACAATATTTACCGAACCGGAAAAAGCAAGAGTAGTGAAATTAAAATCGGGTAAGTTAAAATTGTTTCATGTTATTCAGGGAGATAATATAAAAATTGAAGGTAAAAATATTGAAATATTAAAAGACCCGAAATTAGGCATTATAGGAAATTACAAAAAGCAATCTTTAGGGATTCAATATAATCATTTGACTATCTGGCTGGCAGCCGTTTATAGAAGAGCGATCCTTTATCCTGTAGAATTGATTGAACTGAAATATTATAATGTAAAAATAAAAAAATTAAAGACAGAAGGCTATTATAAGCTCTTTTTTTCCCCTAAAGATCAGAAAGACTTATTTGCATCAGAGATAACAGTTAATATGCAATA
>JAHITG010000422.1 GCA_018817865.1 Spirochaetota bacterium | reverse complement strand
ATCATCGTTCCTGCTTTGATCATCGGAGCTGTTACATTTATTGTCTGCATTGCCGGGGTTTACATCGGAAGAAGAATCGGCCATTTCTTTGAACAGAAGATCGAGTTTATCGGAGGAGTGATCCTGATCTTAATCGGTCTGAAAATATTAGCAGAACATCTTTTATAGAAAAAAATTATTCGGTCCTAAAAGAGTGCTTTGCTAAAAAATTTTACGTCTTTTATAAACCTCTTCTAAATCTGTTCAATAATAACCTTCAGTCTGATTGATCTTTAATTAATCTCTTAATATATATATTTTTAAATCCGTCGATAATAAAACAAATTAATCGGAAGGTGAATATAATGGAAATTCAAAGAAAAAAGTTAAAAAACAGTATTGTTTTAAATCTTTTCGGAGATATTGACTCTTATAATTCATCAGTCTTAAAAGATATTATCACATCCAATATCGAACAGAGCGGGATGAACATTACGATCAATCTCTCCGCAGTAGATTCGATCGATATGGAAGCCATCAAGGTCCTCAAAGCATGCTTTAAGAGAAGCGGACAGTACCAGTCCAGCCTGAATGTGATCAATCCAACCGGATTAAATATTCACAATTCTATGGTATTACACTAATTCCAGGTTTAACTCTTTTTTATCACAATTTAAAATGATCCGTTAATAATAGGGAAGACAGGGAACCAGCCTCCGTCCCCAATAATATTCACAAGCCCGATCTGGAGTCCTTCCATGGTTGCGGCATAATTGACCAGCCCGAACTGTACTCCGCTGGCATGCCCTGCATAATTAACGACCCCCACCTGCAATCCCTTGAAAGTCCCTTTAGTATAACTCACACTATTGTGCTGCCAACCCTGATAATCCGCTTCGTTGATGCTGACGAAACCCCACTGTACTCCTTTTGAGACACCCTCGGTAGTATGGTTGACAAACCCCCAATCCAGACCGACTACAGTAACATTCCGGCCATAGAGCAGATTCAATCTGAAACCGGTGATCACAGACTCTTCGGAAAAGATCTGAACGGGGGTAAAGAGCGCTAGCTGGATCGGTTTATTCTCTGCCTGCACTTCAATGTTTAATACTAAAAAAATAAAAATCAACAAAACTGAAAACTTTTTGATCATTGTAATCCTCCTGAAAGTGTTATGATATATATTATTACCGTGAAAAATAGAATCAACATTTAATGATAAAACTATACATCTCTCGTTTTAAAAAGATCTGATGATTTGATCCGGGTAATATATTTTTAAATTAATATTACTGTCACTTTCTGCCGTTAATATAATTAACAGAAAAAAAGAGGTATATAATGGATAAAAAACTGTTTAAAAAGGGTGATATTATCGTTCGGGAAGGGGAAAGCGGGTCAGGGATATACTTCATTGTTTCCGGAAATGTGAAAGTATATAAAACCATTAACCGGGAGAAGATCGAAATGGCCACTCTCGGCCCGAATAACCTTTTCGGAGAGATGTGTCTCATTTCGGATAAGCACAGGTCAGCAACGGTTGAAGCTCTTGAGGATACGGAAATACTCATAACCGACAAAGATAATCTGATCAAGCTGATGGATAAACACCCTGAGAAAGCGGTCAAGATCATTATGATCCTTATTCAGCGCCTCTATCATGCTCATGACATCATCAGCCAGCTTCAGGGAGAAAAAGCCACCTCCAAGATCATGTATCAGAAGACCCCTGATCCAACGACTGCAGAAAAATAATAGTATGAAGTACTATAATAATGCTGCAGTTTCAGATTCCTTATGCAAAAAAATCAAAATATATTGCAATAACCAGTGCCACGGCTGAAAGACCGAAAATAAAAAAATAATTGATCCGTTCTTTCTTCGAGCTTAAGGAACAGAGGATGGTCTTTATCAGGAGGTAATCTTCATTGGTTAAACTCCATTTCCTGTCGATCTTTTCTACGATATTCTGTTTACTGATCTGCTTTGAGCGCTCCTGAAGGATCCTGAATTTATATACAAAGAAAATAATAAACCCGGCTACCCCGATGTACCAGGAGGCTTTTGCATAAAAAACGCCCAGGTCTATCAGGAAAGTCACCAGGCGAATGGCTATGGCGGCAACGATCCCTATAAAAAAATATATCCAGGAAGCAAAGCTGTCCTCACATTTAGAGTACAGGCTGCATGTCTTACAGGATCTTTCTTTCATAAATCCCCTCTATATCATGTTAATTTAAATTCTGACCCTATAATAAGATAATAAAAACGGAAAATCAAGCTTAAATTCATACTTTATTTTTATCCTCTTTAATATTGACTGAATATTTAAATAATGTATAATTCATAATATCTACTTCCAAGGAGGCAATATGAAACGTTTTACAATCCTGATCTTTATCTGTATAATGATACTCAGCTTGACTCACTGTTCTTCAGATAAGGACAAACAGCTAAAGGGTAAGATAGTACGCATGTCCGGCCTTATCACGATAAATGAAAAAGAGGCCAGCCTCGGCCAGATCGTGAAAAAGGGCGATCTGATCAAAACAGAAGAGAGTGATACATCCTATGTGGATGTACAATTCCCGGATCATCACATCCGTATAAAACAGGGAGAGATGAGGGTCGAAGCACCTGAAGAGTCTTTAAAACTTGTTCTTCTTAGAGGGAAACTCTACACAGCAGTTACAAAGTTACTGAAGGAAGACCCTTCTCTTGTAGAAACTCCAACCGCGGTCATGGGAGTACGGGGGACAAAATTTTTTATAGAAGCGGATGAGATCAAGACATATGTCTGTGTCTGTGAAGGCACTGTATTCGGGCACCTGAAGGATGCTCCGGATATTCAGAAAGAGATCCCTACCGGATATGACCTCTATTTAAAATCCGGGGAAGAGCTTACGGATCCGATCGAATCTCCTGATATGGTTAAAATGATCTACGGAGAATTCATCGATATGGGATTTCAGGCAAAGGAAGAATAAATACAAAGCATCAGGAA
Source organism: Spirochaetota bacterium (assembly GCA_018817865.1). Taxonomy (GTDB): domain Bacteria; phylum Spirochaetota; class JAHITG01; order JAHITG01; family JAHITG01; genus JAHITG01. Next base: position 6,981 of record JAHITG010000422.1, on the reverse strand, counting down.
CTGCACCGGCTTTTCTTTTTCTAATGTTCTATCTTTGGATAAAAACTGATCGCCAGGGCACCGGGGCCGGCATGTGTCCCCACCACCGGGCCGATCTCGGAAATAAAGGCGCTGTTGTATTCATATACATCATCGATCTTATTGGACAGTTTTTCAAGCTGCTTCCTGTCTGCCGCGTAGGCGAATCCGAGTGCTATCTCTGTTTTAGAATTCTTCTTTCTATAATCTTCAAAGAGACGGCTCAACTTATCAAAGACTTTTTCTATGCCCCGAACTTTTTCAAAAGGACTTACCATGCCGTCTTTGATCGTCAGGATCGGTTTGATATTCAGCAACCCTCCGATGAGAGCCGCTGCTTTGCCTATACGCCCGCCTTTCTGCAGATATTCCAGGGTATCCACTATAAAATAGATCTGCATATCCTTCTTTAATTTTTCCACCATCTCCAATATATAGGGAACATCCCTGCCCTTTCCCACGGCACGGGAACACTCGATAGCCATTAACCCAAGCGGGGAGGAGGCAAACCCGGAATCAATAATATGGATCCTGTCACTCTGAAGCTCATTTTTAGCGATCGCAGCGGACTGGGTCGTCCCGCTGAGCTTGGATGAAACATGAATAGAGATAACATCAGAGCCGTCCTTCAGCAGTTCTTGATACTTTTTCTTGAAATCCTCCGGCGACGGCTGGGATGTAGTGGGATGAACAGGATTGTCTTTGAGCATCCTGTAAAATGCATCAGGTACCAGAGTAACCCCGTCTTTAAAAGTATCATCCCCGAAATTTATATTCAAAGGAATAACATGAATATTATACTTCTGTTTGACATCCGGATGAAGATCACTCGTACTGTCTGTCAGTATTTTAATTTTACTCATTTTAAACCCCTCCTACTCAATTGATATAATGTATGAATAATGCGGCTGCCCCCCGTGATGGACCTCTACTTCTACATTATTATACAATTTTTTCAATCTGCTTTCATTTTTTTTTGCCTGCTGCTCTTCTATATCCTCGCCGTAAAACAGGGAGATGAGCTCGTCTTCTTCATCGATCATGGAATCGATCAGATCTATAACAGCAGTATCCGTATCCGAAAAGGTACTGATAATGGTATTATTATACAGGGCAATGATATCATTCTTCCTGATCTTCAGCCCGTTCATGGAGGTATCCTTTACCGCTTTGGTGATCTCCCCTGTCTTTACCGCTTTTATCGACAGGTTCATGTTGTGTATGTTCTCATCAATGGAAAACTCATGATTATAGGCCAGGAGCGTGGCAAACCCTTCCGGAACGGATCTGGTGGGAATGATCGTGATATTCTTATCCTCATTTAATCCTTTGATCTGCTCCGCTGTAAAGATCACATTCCCGTTGTTCGGCAGGAGGATGTAGTTCTGTGCGTCAAATCTGTTTACCGCATCATTCAGCTCTTCCACACTGGGATTCATGGTCTGACCGCCCTTGATCACGAAATCACAGCCGAGGGATTCGAAGATCTTCTTTACCCCTTCTCCAAGGGCGATAGAGATAATGACGGTCTCTTTTTTAATGCTCTCCCTCTTCACTTCCGAATGCTGTGCATCCATATTCTCGATCTTTATATCCGTTAATATACCGTGTTTCAGACATTCCTCAATGATATAGCCGGGATGTTTGGAATGGATATGGATCTTGAGCATATTATCCGCCTGCGCCAGGACAAGCGAATCACCTAAAGGAGTAAGTTTATCCCTTATCTTGTCAATGTCAAGATCATCCCCGTTTATAAAAAATTCATTGCAGTACCCGAAAAATTCACCAATGAGGATCTTTCCTTTTTTCATAACATCGGAATGGATATCGATCTCCGGAAACTCTTCGCCGGTCAGAAGCATATGCACGCCTTCAATGATATAGACAAAACCCATGGCACCGGCATCAACTACACCGGACTCCTTTAAAATGGGAAGCAGGTTAGGCGTGTTCATCAGGGACCTCTTCAGCTCTTTGAGCAGGGCCTCGATGACGATGATGATGTCTGCTTCTGTCTTTGCCTTTTCATAGGCAAAATTGACACCGTCCCGCACCACTGTCAATATGGTCCCTTCTATGGGATTTGAGATGGCATTATATGCCTTTTCATAGGCTTTCTTCAATGCATAAGCGATATCCAGGGAATTGAGCTTCTTTTTATTGCCGATACCCTCGGAAAATCCCTTAAAGATCTGGGAAAGGATCACACCGGAATTCCCCCGTGCACCCAGCAGAGCGGCTGTGGCTACATTGCTTGCCACGTGAGGGAGATGATCCCCCATTTCAGCATCTGAGATCGATTTTACGATATTTTTCAGGGTTAATCCCATGTTCGTACCGGTATCTCCGTCCGGTACCGGGAAAACATTGATATCATTAAGGACTTTTTCATTGGCCAGAAGCCACTTCGTAGAAGCATGGATCATTCTCTTGAGTCTTTTACCGTTTAAAAAAAGTACTGCCATTGTTTTCTTCTTTTCCTGTTAATATTAAAAAAGTTATGATCTTTTACATGCCCCCGATCTGAAATTATATCCCCCAAAAAACCTTCAAATATCAAACCTTTTAGTTTTAAAATAAAATAATATAATTAATCTAAAATGTCAACTAATTTGAAACATATGGAGCAGAGGAGATTTGAACTCCCGACCCCTTCCGTGCGAGGGAAGTGCTCTCCCAGCTGAGCTACTGCCCCTGGTGTCCCCGGGGTCAGACCTTGAATTGTCCTCTGGATGATTCAAGGTCTGACCCTAAAAACCTTATGTACAAGGACCCCACCATTTAAGATCACTGAAATTAACATTTACATCAACATTGATGGTGGTACCTGCTGGCACAGTGATTGGAGTAGCATTGACAGGTTGCCCACTGTTCCAGCCAAAATTTGTCCAGATCAGATAACGCTCACAATCATCCAGTGTTCCCAACGGCGGGTTATCCCGCCATATCAGTACATAATATGTACCGGCCGGAATATTCGGAAAAGAGAGTGAATTATTGGTATCGATCGTAGAATGAACAAAAAACGGACTGTTTTGATTGGTTATATCCTCCATATTCTGATAAATATGGATAACCAGAGGATCGTTTGTAGTTATAACAGCGCCTGTAAAAAAATAACTGAGATTCAAAACTGTAGGAACTGTGGGCGGAGTCGGGCTGGTTGGCGTACCGGGATCATCCCCGCTTTTATCTGTTTCACATGCCGCATAGATAAAGAGTGCACAAAATACAAATAAAGCTAATACACAGATAAACTTGTTCTTTTTCATAATCTTCCCTCCCCGGGGTCATTAAATTTTAACTGATTATCAAATAATTGATTTAAATATTAATATAATAAAATACAATCATCTGTCAATATTTATTTCTCCATGAGGACCAGGAATCAGGGTCAGCCCTTGCAAAGTCCCAAAGCTGCCCCTTCACTTCACTGTTCTCTATTGTTATTAAAATAAAAAAGTTGAAAATATTTTATTTCTTAATATGTTCAAACGTACTGAAGTTCAATGAAAAATAAAAAACACTATTATCAAAAATATCGCAATCATGCTTGATAAAAAAAAGAATAACAGATAAGACAAAATTTTATATGGAATCATAAAACAGAAAAAGATAAAGAGTAAGAATAGAAGCAAAGAAACGACCATAAAAACTAATAAGGAGGAAGTAATGAAACGTTTAAGCATAATAGTATTGATCCTGTTACTTTCGGTTTCAATCCTGTTTGCAGGAGCAACTCAGCCGATAGAAAATTCACTTCGCAAGCAGGCGACTGTTGGGGTGTGGTTAAATACTTACGATTATTACCAGAGAACAGAAGACTATTCTAAACTGAAGAGCTCTGTCTCTTTTGGTGTTGATCCCGATGAATGGGGCAACACGATCTCATTCGGTGCATCAAAATCATTGGGATTCGGACCGGCTATTCTCATGTTCAAGTATACACCGGACTGGGAAAAAACAGAATCCGCGCGTACTGAAGTTGGGATCAACAAACTGCAGACAACTGTCGATCAGAATTATGATCCGGAACTTGTTGATAATGACAGTCAGTATATCCTGGGACTGGGTGCAGGGATCGGAGACATCGGCCTGTTTTATGCAGTCAATATATCCGAAAGCTCAACCGAACTGGAGAAACTGGATAATCAGGATAAGAACAGTAATGTTTTTCTTTATAACGAGCAGGATGTAACAACGATCACCAGGACGGATACAGGATCCGTTACTCATTTCTTTGAGATCGGCGGAACATTCGGAGTTTTTAAACCTCAGCTTCAGATACGCCTGAAATCAGCTAACGGCGATAATGAGGACGGCAATTACAGTTCAGTAGAAACGACAAAATATTTCGGAAGTGTTACAAACACTTCCGTAACAACAAAGGTTTCATCAGTATCAAAAGGTGCAAGCATGATCCCGGACTCAGCCAGCCTGATGAACAATTACAGCAAGATCAAGTATTCACAGGTAGAGATCTGCCCGGAAGTAAAATGGAAAGTCGCAAAACCGCTGACACTCTATCTGGGGGGAGAGATCGAAACCCGGTCACTTGATGCTGATAATGCGAGATCAGAAAAAAAAGAAGTATATGAAACATATTACACAGGTCTTGCAGATCCAAACAAGGGAAAACTGCAGACCTCTTCTTCAACCAATGATGTGATCGAATATACCCAGGATAAATACTCTTACATCGAGATCTATACAGCCTTTAAATACATCAACAACATATCTGATGCTGTTCAATTCGGGATGTATCCAACGCTGAAATATGCAGCTGACAGCAAGGGATATTCATCAACATACACACGGAATGTGGTTTCTCAAAATGATGCCAATGCAGACGGTACATTTCAGGCAACAGAGATAACAACGACTTTGTTCTCAGGCGACATCAACAGCTTTGAGACAACCGCAACGACCATCTCTTTAGCTGTTCCTTTAGCTATTGAATGGGCTGTATCAAAAATATTATCTTTCAGGCTTGCTTCAAGTGTAGAAGCTGCCTATATCACTACTGAAACCATTAAAAATGATATTGATAATTTCACATCTCAGGTACAGACAGTTGGAACCGCTGCTGCCGTTACCACAAAGCAGGCTGCTTTTTCACGGGAAGATACGGAAACAAAGAATGAATTGAAGATCACTTCCAGGGAGATCTATTACGGAGTGGGGCTGGGACTTGCAGAAAATTTTGATATTGACCTATTAGGGAACTCCACCACTGATCTGGCGATCCATACTTATGCCGTACAGGCAACCTATATTTTCTAAGACAACTGTTTAATTTAAATAATTTAAAAAAGGAGGGAAGATCACATGGATCTTTCCTCCTTTTTTATTTTTTATAGAAGAATGGGGTGATCCTGATACTTACAGGCTCTGGTGCCGGGCACTAAAATCTTTTTAGTTTATTGGCAGATGACTGCTGGTGTCAACAAGTAAAGCAGGATATTGCTATTTAAATTTACCTTATGATCACCAATTTGAGAGATCTTTTATTCCCTTTAGTATCTTCCAGTCGGCAGATATAAACTCCGCTTTTTATGGCTTCTCCCTCTCTGTTTTTCATATCCCACTTGTACCGGCCGACTGTTGAATAGATATTATCGATCTCGGCAATGCATCCCCCGCCCATTGAATATACTTTCATCTTAACCTGTAACGGGAGGTTGTAAAAGGTGACATAATTATTTCCGCCTGATTCATACGGATTGGGAGCTACTACAATATCATCCAGGTTATCCCTTGAACCGTCATCATAGATGATCTTGATCCGGTCGACTTCCGGTGTAGCGTATCGGTTTAAAGAATATAATGTGATCCGTATCTTTAATTTATCCTCGCCAAGAGTCTTGCATGGAACATTCTGCAGATTTACATCTGTCAGATCAGCCCATGCGCTCCATGTTGCACCGTTATCCAAAGAATACATGAACTGATAAATTATGCTCCCGCCGTTTAAAATCTCTGATTTCTCAAAGGAGCTGTACTTCACCACTCCCTGCGGGTGAAAGGAGAGAAGAACGGAATTTGAAACAGCATATTGATTGATAAAAAGATACCCCTGCTCTTTATCCACAGCCCCGCCTGCATATATCCTGCCCGTATCATCCTGAAAGACCGGCCATCTTCTTCTTGGAGAAAAATTACAAAAATTGGTATTCTCTTTGATCAAAGAAGGAGTTTTATGCCAGGTGGTTCCTTTATCAAAGCTCTTCCATACATTAGAATGACTTGTCTTATAAAAGACGCCATCATTCGCTTCAATAAGCCTCATGCAGGTGATGCTGGATACCTGCTGCCAAGTTGCTCCTTCATCCGCTGACCGGGCAATTCCACTATCTCCACCTGCATAAATACTATTGTCACCGGAACGAAATACAGTACTATAATAGTTGAAATTTGAAGTATCAGAAATAATACTCCAGTTTGTTCCGTAGTTGGATGATATATATATACCGGAAGCCACACTGCCAAATCCCTCCTGCCCTGCAATAAATTCTCCGGAAATCAACTCAAATATCCAATGAAACACACAAGTCCCTGAAAATCCCTGTGCCCCGTGTTTATAGATCATAATCCAATTCGTGCCATAATCAGTGCTCTTATAAAATCTATTTGTAGTATAAACCGGGGGTATAAACCTTGGATTATGACTGCTGACGTATAATGCGTTATTACTATCTTCAAAAATGGCAAAAAAACCTTTTGCAGCTACACTTAGATTAGCCCATGATTCTCCAATATCATAGCTTTTTTGAAAATTAACGCCCGGCATAGCCCAGCCTATGCCATAATATAAATTTCCATCAGATGCTTCAAACATGGATGATCCTTCTTCTTTTTCTACTTCTTTCCAATTATTTCCATGATCACTGCTTTTATAAATACTTCCACCAAAAAAAGTGTTGTCATGACAACCATAAAATAAGTTATTTTTTGAATCCT
>JAHITG010000421.1 GCA_018817865.1 Spirochaetota bacterium | reverse complement strand
GGCTCAGATCGCTTCGAAAAGCCTTAATGCTCCTTACGATATGATCCATGTTATCGATCCTGACACCTCCCGTGTACCGGATAGCGGTCCCACAGTAGCCTCAAGAACGACCTTTATGTCCGGAAACGCTATTATTAAGGCCTGTGCTCCGATCATGAAAAATCTGTTATCCAGCGCTGCAGAACTTCTTCAATGCAAAGTAAAACAGGTAAAAACGGACAATTTCTCCTTTAGATTTGAAAATAAGAGTATCCCCTATTTAAAAGCAGTAGAACTGGCCCATCAAAAAAGGTTTCAAATGAGCTTTGAGGGATGGTATATTCCCCCTAATACTACTTTTGATAATGCCGGTCAGGGAAGTGCTTATTATTCCTACACTTTTTCGGCAAATGCAGTACAGGTCTCTGTAGATACCCGTACAGGAGAGATAAAAGTGGATAAAATCTGGTCCGCCCACGATGTTGGAAAAGCAGTCAATCCTCAGCTGGTTGAAGGACAGATCGAGGGCGGTGTGATCCAGGGTATGGGATATGGGATCATGGAAAACCTGGTAGTACAGAACGGCCGGATCCTTAATCCGAATTTTACCGGATATATTATTCCTACTATTAAAGATACACCCGAGATCTATCCTTTGATCATTGAAAATAGAGATCCAAATGGTCCTTACGGTGCCAGAGGGTTTGGAGAACCCCCTTTGATCGGAATAGCCCCGGCTATCGCCAATGCAATTTTTCATGCTGTCAGGATCAGAATGACTGAAACCCCGATGCTGCCCGAAATCCTCATGAAAGCCATTAAAAAAGGGGTAAATACTGAGATTTCTTCTTCAGGGAGAGGAAAATGAGATCTATAAAAATTCAATTCACAGTCAATGATAAAAAATACTATTTAGAAACAGATCCCATGAGACCGCTTTCAAGGATCTTAAGAGATGACCTTCTTCTCACAGGGACAAAGATAGGATGTGATAAAGGAGAATGCGGAGCCTGTACAGTAATATTTAATGATCGAACCGTTGATTCCTGCCTCATTCCGGCTGTTCATGTCAATAAAGCCAGTATTATTACCATCGAAGGTATCGGGAAAAAAAACGAGCTGCATCCAATCCAGGAGGCTTTTATTGAAGAGGGAGCTATACAGTGCGGATTCTGCACCCCCGGCCTTATTATCTCTGCATATGACCTGCTGCAGAAAAATGCGGATCCATCGAATGATGAAATAAAAGATGCTTTATCCGGAAACCTCTGCAGATGTACCGGATATGTCAAGATCATCAAAGCCGTTAAAAATGGCGCCAGATCCGCAAGATCAGGGAGAAGAGGTAAATAATGGATCTTATACAACTAAAGACCCTAAGTGATCTGAAGAACCTTAAAAGTTCCCAACCCCGGCAGATGATCTACTTTCTTGCCGGCGGTACAGACCTCATGGTTCAATATAAAGAGGATCTACTCCAAAAGGACGCTCTTCTGGTTGATATCAGCTCTTTAAAAGAATTAAATTTCATTAAAGAAGAGAATAACCGGATCAGGATCGGTTCACTCACAACCTTTACGGATATTTTAAAAAACAAAGTCATTAAACGACACTGCGAGGCACTAACCTCTTGTGCGGGACAGATCGGATCCCTTCAGATCCAGAACAGAGCCACCATCGGCGGCAATATTGCCAATGCTTCACCGGCCGGGGATTCCATACCCACACTTTATGTTTATAGATCCATGGTTAAAACCAATTTTGGGATTTATCCTGTTGAAAAGATATTTAAAGGGGTGAAAAAGACACAATTAAAGAAAAATGAATGTATTCTTGAGATCATTATTCCAAAATCCATTGAAAAACACCGATCATTCTTCTTTAAAAGCGGTCCCCGTGAAGCACTGGCCATCTCCAAAGCATCCCTTGCACTGAAACTGTCAGTTGAAAAAAGTATTATCAAAGAAATAAATATTGCCGCAGGAGCGGTTGGGATCACCGTTATATCCTGTTATAAAACAGGTCAATACCTGACCAAAAAGAAGATCAATAAAGAGATAATTGAGAATGCGAAAAGGTTGATCAGTCAGGAGATCTCTCCAATAGATGATTTCAGATCAACAGCTTTATTCAGGTCTAATTTTGTGGAAGAATCTCTGAGTAAGGCATTGCAGTCTGTTTTGAAAAAAAAGTCTTAGAATAATTTACGGAAGTTTCCATCCTTCATGGCCCATCTGTATATCTTCTTCAATTGCTGATCTTCCGGGTGCTCTCTCATTAATCGATCCAGTTTTGTCAATGCTTTTTCTTCGTTGAACCTTTCTCTTACATATTTCTCATCGCACCCTACTGCCTTCCGGAACCATTTAAAAGAGTTTTTATAGTCACGAAGAATAAAATCAGTAAGACATAGATTAAAAAGGACTTTCGGATACTTCTTTTGTAAAGAATAAGCTTTTAAAAAATATGTCTTTGCCTTCTTATATTGATTCAAGCTGTAAAAAATGATCCCTATGTTATTATTTACATAGGATAATTCAGGATTAAATTTTAAAGCTAAATAATAATATTTTAGAGCTTCATCATAATTATTCATTTTATAATTAATAAAACCAATTGTATTAAAAAGCTCTGCTTTTTCCCGGGAAGTCCACTGCTTTACATTGATCCTGCTGATCAGGGAATGAGCTTTAGAATACTCTTCAGTATGGATATAATAATGCATCTTAAGAAAAAGAACATCATTTTTTGCCTGAAGCGAATTTTTTGAAAAGATGGCAAGAAAAAATATGAAAATAAGCATAGACTTTTTCATTATTCTATAGAAATATAATGGTTCTGAAACAGAAAGTCAAAAGTTTTTTCCTAAATGATAATTAAATGCTTAATGATTTTTATTAAAATTTTTACCACAAAGGCACAAAGAGCTCAAAGATCACAAAGGAATTGAAAAGTTATCCTTAAAGAATATAATCACTTTAATAATTATTGGTTATTTATGCATTCTTAATTAAATTAATAAAATTATTTATTGATCTAAAGCTTTATTCTGATGTATATTATTTTCCTTCACATTCTTTGTGCCCTTTGTGTACTCTGAGTCTTTGTGGTAAAAAAATGATTTTAACCTCTATCACTTTCTCAATATTTTGCCTTGACATTAGAATAATATTATTATATAATATGGTTAGTTATGGAAATAATTAAAGTAATCTCTTTAATATTGCTTTCCTATATTACCGGATCGATCCCCTTCAGCTATATTATCTGTAAACAGATAAAAGGTATTGATATCCGTACCGTTGGCAGTAAAAATGCAGGTGCCACCAACGCCGGAAGGGTCCTTGGCAAAGCCTGGTTCTTCATTATCACGATTTTAGATGCTTTAAAAGGAGTCCTCGTTATCCTGCTGGTTCAATATCTGTTGAAACAGGAGTTGATACTTACAATCCCCTATCTACCTGTTATTTGCGGTGTTGCTGTTATCCTTGGACATACATATTCTCTATTTTTAAAATTTAAAGGCGGAAAAGGTGTCGCTGTTTCTGCCGGTGTGCTTTTAATGCTGGATCACCGGTTATTGCTGATATCCGTATTTATATTTATAATAACGGTAGCATTTTCAAAGTATATCTCTTTAGGATCTATTCTGGCAAGCATCATTCTCCCGGTTAATGTCCTTATCTTCTACCGAAATAATATGGACTACTATTTTCTTATATTCTGTACGGTTATATCAGCTTATGTTATCTATAAGCACAGGGAGAATATAAAGCGTCTCTTGAGCAGGACCGAACGAAAATGGGGAGAAAAGATCAATAAAAAATGAAAAGTTCGGGGAGGGGAACATTTTTGAAAAATTTTTTTGAAAAGAATGAATCCATAGGAATTCTCGGTGCCGGAAGCTGGGGGACAACGCTGGCCTGGCTTCTTTCCAAAAGACATAAAGTAAGAGTATGGGAATTTGACCGAAAACAGCTTGTAAAAGTAATAAAAGAGAGGGAGAATAAAAAATTTTTACCCCATATCAAACTCTCAAAAAAGATCATCTTTTCCAATGATGCACCGGATGTGATCACTCGTTCTAATATCGTCATTATTGCCCTTCCGTCACATACAATAAGGGAGACAGTAAAAAAATACAGTGATCTGCTTAAAAAGAAAATAATGGTTAATGTCTCAAAAGGAATTGAAAACAAAACATTAAAACGCATATCAGAGATCCTTTATGATGAAACCGGAAATAAACAAATATACGTCCTGTCAGGCCCTTCACATGCAGAGGAAGTCGCCAGGAAGATCCCGACCACAGTTGTACTCTCTTCACTAAATCAGGATAAAAAAAGGATGAAATATCTTCAGGGGATCTTTATTACAGAACATTTTCGTGTGTATACCAATCCTGATATTATCGGGGTCGAATTATGCGGTTCTTTGAAAAATATTATTGCGATCGCAGCAGGAATATCAGACGGGATAGGATTCGGGTCCAATACGAAAGCAGCCATTATGACCAGAGGAATAACAGAGATTAGAAGGCTGGGAATGAAATTAGGAGCTCATACCGAAACTTTCGGCGGTCTGGCAGGAATCGGAGATCTCATCACAACCTGTATCAGTAAATACAGCCGCAACCGCCATGTTGGAGAAGAGCTGGGAAAAGGAAAAAATATCAGCTCCATTCTAAAAAAGATGGTCATGATAGCAGAAGGAGTAAAAACCACCCTTTCCGCTTACAATCTGTCTAAAAAGCACAGGGTCAGCATGCCGATCACAGAGGAAGTTTATAATATAATTTACAGGAACAAGAATACTAAAAAAGCAGTCCAGGCTCTCATGAGCCGTGAACCAAAACCGGAGATATGGTAAAATGAAAAAAATTAAAGAAGACTTTATCCAATCTCTAATGCAGACTGGATTACCTGAAATCGATGCAAAAAAGATCTTTCACCTGTTTCTAGAACAGATCACTGAT
>JAHITG010000420.1 GCA_018817865.1 Spirochaetota bacterium | reverse complement strand
AGAGAAGTTTTTCTCTTTGAATCTGAAAGATGGCAATAGTAAAAACACCTTCAGGTATATAAAAAATAATATTATCGGTGATATCATTTCAGGAAAATTTAATGATGATGATATTCCTGATTTTCTTATAAGTGAAAAGAATCATCTTCGTTGTCTTGACGGCATTACCTTAAAACAGCTGTGGGAGAAGGAGATACCATTTCTTTCTACCGGTGTAAAAAATATTTTATATGATAGAAAAGGTGATATCTATATTGTCCTGCCTTTATATAACGGCAAAGTCAAAGTGTTGAATAAATACGGTGCTGATGTGTTTGAATTGAAATTGAATGAAAATCTGGTTCATAAGCCGGTTGTGTTTAAGAATAAAAATTATCTGTTTATACAGCGCACGATAAATAATAATATTTATGCTTTTGAATTCGAAAAAAGAAAAAATATCTGGTCTGTTGATTTTAGTGAAAAAATAGTGGATGTAAAAGCAAGGGACTTGAATTTTGATGATGTCCATGAAATCTTTGTATTAACATCAAATGGAATGGTATATATCCTGAATTCCGAGACCGGTAAAATGATCGATTCTCATGCTTTAATCAAGGGTCCTGTCACGGAGAGAGTTGTATCTGCTCTTGGGTTGGATGATATTGATAATGACAATAATATTGAGATCAGTTTTGCAACGGATCAAGCCGGTTTTTTTGTGTATAAATATATTCTGTTCCACAAGAAGTTTATTTTGAAAAAATATTTACAGATCTTAAAGAAAAAATGGAAACTAATAAAGTAAAATTAGAGAACAAATATTTTAGTATTGATTTTAAGCATAATATTTTAAGTGCGATCATTATCAATACCGTCGGATTACTTGTCTTTTTTACACTTCTATTTCTTATTTTTAACAGGTTTTATTCTGCCTTTGAAAGGGATAACAAGTTATCTCTTTCATATCATTTGAATAATGAAATATCCCAGGCAAATAATTCAAGTACCAATCTCATGGTTAAAAAAACAAGGATGAAAAGGATCATTGACGGATATCTAAAGGATAAATATATCATTTCCATCTGGATAAGCGGTACTGAAGGATTACTGATGTTTCATTCCAGTGAGAATATACAAGCAGAAAATCCGAATATTAAAGAAAAGAATTACAATTCTGTATTCCAGCATAACTGGTCATTTAATCCTGATGGAGCAGTGATCCCGCTGGTAAAAGATAAGGTGACGGATGATTTTTCAGAGGTTTTTTATCCTGTTTACAACAATGACAATAAGAGTATAAGTTTTATTTCCGGGATACGATTCCAGAAATTTTTTTCCAAAACGATCTTTATTCCCAAATTGAATATATATGTGAATCTTTTTTATGTAATTATTATCAGTTCCGGCCTTTTTATTACTTTTTTTATTGTTCTGCTTATCACTCTCCTTTCGATGATGCGTTATGATAAAAATTACAGAAGGAGTGAGGAATTATTGACCAGGCTTTTCAGTTTTGATCTGAAGGAACTGCCGCTTCAGTTTGATTATAACAAGAATTTATTCAGAAAGAATGTAATTGTGAATTTTGTTAATTACATAAACCATTTGCTGGAAAGCGTCTATAACCATCTTGCAGAGGAAAAAGAGAAACAGAGAAATATACAGAAGGTCCTCTTGCCAACGATCTTTAAATCCGGAAAAGATCAGGATAAAATGAAGGTTGTGGTTAAACCTGATCAAATTGATCTGAAACAGTTCCTGTGGGAGTTTTATTTTAAAGAGATGGCTATTTCGGATATTACGAATTATACAACAGGAGTTTACCATTATTATAAGGAGAGGAACTCGGACCTGATCTTTAAATATTTTAATATATCCGATAATAAAAAAAGTTTTTTTATCGGGCAGGTAGTTGATCCTGATCCGGATTCGAAAATACTGCTTTTCAGCCTGCTGAATTTTCTTTTGGACCATTATAAGGAGAAGATATCCCAGCCGGGTGAGTACCTTGCTCATATCGACAATATTATTAACCGGATAGGGTTAAGCGAATTAAGACTGCACGCCTGTTATGCTGTCTTGAATGCTGAAACGGACCACATCCAGATCGCTTCAACAAATTTTTCTCCGGTTATCCATTATAAAGCGGAAACCGGTGAATCTTCATTTTATGAATTTAAATCCATTCCGCTGGGTAAAAAAGGCGGCGATGATTTTTTAAAAAATTTGAACAAAGAATCCTTTAAATTATCTGAAGGTGATACGATAGTCATCCCTGACAGTAATATTGAAAAAGCCGCTAATTATGATAAGGATAAATTTGAAATATACAGAGTATCTGAAATAATTGATCAGCATAAAGATGCCTCAGCAGATGTAATAGCAGATAAGATCAAGAGCCGACTGAATAAATTTTCTGTAGATTTTACAAAATTAAATGATCTTTTCGTACTGGTCATTAAGAAGAAAATGAAAAATGAATAAGCGCTACTATCCTTTGATTCTGTTTATCCTGTTCTTTATTATTGCCGATCTTATACTTTTTTTCTATATATTAGGACCTTCCGTATTTATCTTTACGGGTATACTGATCTTACTTGTTCTCTTTATGGTAGGATATTATTATTATTATAACAGGGGAATACCAGGTCGTCCAAAGTTTATTGCAAAACAGAATGAGTCTCTTGATTCAGGCCTGCTGTCACAAGAGAGGCAAAGTATGGCTGCAAATTCTT
>JAHITG010000419.1 GCA_018817865.1 Spirochaetota bacterium | reverse complement strand
TGCTTTAAGGCCTTAAAAACGAGAGCACTGCTGGAAACACCATCAACATCTCTGTCCCCATATATTATGATCTTCTCTTTTTGATCAATGGCCTGACGGATCCGTTCCACGGCTTTTGGCATATCCTGAAACAGAAAAGGATTATGAAGATTATTGATGAGATCCGGAGAGAGGAACTCCTTTCCGCTGTCTTTGGAAAATATTCCTTTGTTATTCAGAAGAACGGCAATGATCCTGTCAACATGTAATTCTTTACTTAATTTTTTTACAGCTGCTTCATCATACTCTTTTATCTTCCATCTTGCCTGTTGCATATCAATTCCATTGATAAAAATTTATCTTTGTTCTGTTTTTAATATTAATTATTTCTTTAAATTACAGCTAAAAAATTTCTGATAAGATCGACCACTTTACTCTGTGCTTTTTTTGATACTTCCAGCACCTCTTTATGGTTTAATCTCTTCTTCAATATTCCTGCAGCCATGTTTGTGATCAGGGAAATACCGCATACATCCATATGAAGCTGGTTTGCCACGATAACTTCAGGAACCGTGGACATACCAACGGCATCAGCTCCGCAGGTCTTGAGCATCCTGATCTCGGCGGGAGTTTCATACGAGGGCCCGAATAGAGCCGCATAGACACCCTTACGCAGGATAATCTTTTTCTTTTGAGCTGTTCGCTGAAGTGAGCGTATCATCTCTAACGAATAAGCATAAGTCATATCTATGAACCGGGGAGCAATCTTCTCCTGTTTCCATCCTCTTAAGGGGTTATTTCCCATTAAATTAATATGGTCTGTAATGACCATCAGGTCTCCTGTTTTGAATCCTTTGTTGATACCACCGCAGGCATTGGTAACGATCATTTTTTTTACTCCGAGAACACTCATTACTCTTACGGGATAGGTGATCTCATCCATACCATACCCTTCATAATAATGGAACCGGCCATTCATAACAACAGTATAATAATTCGATACTTTTCCGAAGATCAGAGTACCCGCATGCCCTTTGACTGTGGAGACCGGAAAATAAGGAATATTTTTATATGGTATCTCTATAGGATCTTTAAATGAATCGGCTATGACCCCAAGGCCTGAACCCAGGATCATTCCCACTTTACAGTCACCTTTAAAGAATTTACGGATGTATTTTATACTTTTTGAAGTTCGCTTTTCAATATCAGACATACTCATAGAGTAATAAAAGAAAGTTGAATGTCAAGAAAAAGGTGGAGGAACGCAGATGTCTTGTTTTTCTCATTCTCGATCCGCCTCCTGCGGCTCTCCGAGGGGAAAATCGGTTTTGCCATCCATGGCAAAACTTCGATTTTCCAATCCGAAAAACAAGACATCTGCATTCCTTTAGGCGCTAAAAAAAGGGAGGCTCCGAGGTGAATCCCGATTTTTACCTCCATGTAAAAATTATGGGATTCAAATCCGGGAATTAAAAGAGCTCCTGATCTTTGGGCCAAGTAAATAAAAAGAGTGTTGGAAGGAGGTGCTTTACTTTTCTCATTCTCAAGGCAAATCCATTTGCCTTTCCGAGGGAAAAATCTATTTTGCCATCCATGGCAAAATTTCGATTTTTCAATCCGAAAAGTAAAAGCACCTCCTTCTTGTGGGCTAAAAAAAAACTCCTGATCTGAGGGCGAGGGGTGGAATCCGAAAAACAGGACATCTGCGTTCTTTATGCTCGAAAAAAGAATTAAAAGAGCTCCTGATCTTTGGGCTAAGGGGAAAAAATAATTTTAAAACTTTATGAAAATAACGCTTTTGTAATCCGTAAAGCAAAGCACCTCCTTCCTGGGGCCAGAAAAAAGGGGTATAAGCGGTCAGGCCTTGAAATTTATTTCGCAAATTTCAAGGCCTGACTCCAATTGTTTTATCTTGATTTTTAAATATAGTTGTATATCATTTCACCATGCAGCAGATCGTTACACATACTGATTTTGACGGAGTAGTAAGCGGAGCATTACTCTCTATAGCAACGGAAATAAGATTTATTCGATTTATCAGCCACAGCCAGATATGGAGGGAACCGTTATCAGGTACCGAGGTCATAGCTGATCTGCCGTGTCCCTGGACCTGCCAGCTCTGGTTCGACCATCATGAAACTAATTTAAAAGAGATGAAACAACGAGGTGTAAAAACAGAAGAGATCCCCGGTCGGTTTCAGCTGCTGGATTCATGTGCACATGTTATCTACGATCATTATCACGAACAAATAGAATTCCCTGATCATTTTAAAGAGATGATCCCCCAGACCGATCAGATCGACAGCATGAATTACCAAAGCGTAGATGAGTGGCTCAAGGAAACACCGGTAAAAATGATCGCATCAACTACCCAGCTATTAAAAGATGAAGACTACAAAAGTTTTCTGAAGTATCTTCTAAAACTGACAAAACAACTGACTAAAAGCAGTCCGATTGAAATAATTCAATCCGATGTTTTTACCAACAGATATGAAAGCTTTAAAAATTATAAAGAATACTCGCTGGAACTGCTGAGAAAAAATCACTTTTTCCATCCTGATGATAAAAATAAAGCGATCGCTTTGATCGATCTGAGTGAGTTTAAAACTTCCCCCCGGATGGATAAAAATTTCATATATATGATCGAGCCTGATGCAGATGCCGTTCTTTTGATCAATTCTGCTTTTCAGAACAATGTCAAGACCAATACCCTGAAATTTTCTTTTGGAGTAAATTTCACCAGATCAGAAAAATTTAACAAGGTCAATGCGGCAAAAATATTCGAAGAACTGGATATCGGTGGAGGACATCCGAAAGCAGCAGGGGGAAGTATCGAGTGTGAATCGAAAAAAGATAAATTAAAGATCAAGGATTATATAATAAAGGAAATTATTAAACGATGGAATCAGCAGCTGAAAACGGAAGAAAAGGTCATATCATAAGTTATGACCTTCATATACATTCCAATATATCCGACGGGACCTTTTCACCCTATGAAATTATCGATCAGTCACTGAAAAAAGGGCTGAAAGGGATCAGCATCACGGATCATGATGATATTGATCATAACCATATCGATGAAGCCGCACGGGAAAAAGGACTGAAATATATCTATGGAATGGAATTTTCCACAGATACAAACAACCTCCATATTATCGGGTATAACCTGGATATTGAAAATCTCCGGCTGAAAGAGTATATTGACTTTCAAAAAAATGAAAGGGAAAAAGCCCTGAGAAAGATGTGCAAAAAAACAGTTGAATGCGGCATACCCATTCAGTTCAAAGAATTAAAAAAATTTAATACCCGTTCCCTGGGCCGTCCGCATATGGCCGCGATCATGATGGAAAAAGGATATGTTGAGAACTTCTATGAGGCATTCAGTAAATACTTAAGAAATGATAAATCCGTTTTTGTTGACTATGAAAAATATCATTTTCTTGAAATAATTGATATTATTCTGGAAAGTAACGGTACTCCCATACTGGCTCATCCCGGTATGCTGAGGGATGATGTTTTTCAATCCATTTTTAAAAATGCATTAAAACGAGGTCTGGCCGGACTGGAAGCATATTATCCCCGGCATAGTATACGCCAAACAAAGACCTTAATTGAGATCGCGAAGAAGAACGGCCTCGTGATCACAGGGGGAAGTGACTTTCATGGAGAGACCAAACCGGATATTAAGATCGGTGATGCAGGAATATCTGAAGAAGAATTTGAAAAATTTGCAAACAGAATGGGCCTTGAGAGCTAATATCACATAAATCGATATAAAATGATATTAGATCTCAAAACCCGCAGCTTTCATTAAACAATTTCAATTATTTTTTTGCTTTGTTTCCTGGTAAAAAGCAATGTGCCGTCCTTTTTAGCAAAGAGGGTGTTGTCTCTGCCCATCCCTACATTCATGCCGGGATGGTACTTAGTACCCCTCTGTCGGATAATTATATTCCCGGCTTTGATCTGCTGTCCGCCGAACATTTTAAAGCCCAAAAACTGGGGATTGCTGTCGCGTCCGTTCCTTGACGAACCCT
This sequence comes from Spirochaetota bacterium, assembly GCA_018817865.1. GTDB lineage: Bacteria > Spirochaetota > JAHITG01 > JAHITG01 > JAHITG01 > JAHITG01. Next base: position 6,988 of record JAHITG010000419.1, on the reverse strand, counting down.
GGCCTTTTTTATGTGCCATTTTATTCCTCCGTATGTATTATCAAATTATCAGGATATTCATCCTTTATTTTATCTAATGTCCTTAATAAGGAATTAAATATAATACTGCTTTTCTTATCCGGTTTTTCCTTTAATCGGCATTCCAGAAATCCGGAATCATTCTCTTTATATGAAACCTTCTTCCTGCATTCTTCAGCCAGGCCGATCACAGCCATATATGCCACTGCTGATACGGCTGAACAGATATAATCCTTATTATTGAATGATATTTTTTTAAATACTCTTTTTCTTATCCTGTATCCCAACTTTTTAAAAAGATTGGAATGCCCTGTAATCTTAAAACCTTTTATTGTATTACCTGTATAAAAAAAATAAATATTTATCATTCATTAACTTACTTTGATATCCTGGATCTTCAGAATGGTATAAGGCTGCCTGTGTCCCTGCTTCTTTCGATAGCCTTTTCTCTTCTTATACTTAAAGATAACTACTTTTTTATCCTTCATATCTTTAACAATCTTGGCTTTTACTACCACATTTTTCAGATAAGGTTTGCCTATCATTGTCTCTTTATCATTATTTAGAAGAAGAACATTTTTTAGCTCCAGATCTGTCTTTTTAGCGTCATAAGACAATTTATCAACTTTGATCTCTTCGTTTTTCTTAATGACATACTGAATATTATTTAACTCTACTACCGCGTACATAATTATAAGTAACCTCCTGTATATTTACCAATTATCCGTGATCTCAACACCCGGAAACTTCTCAACATTCTGGTCCATTAATGCTTCCAGATGGTCTACATAAAAATAATACGGTTTGTATATTTCATCTGCAAATCGCGACGGATTATTTGTCACTAAAAAACCTTCAAATTTTATTAATTCCTGTTGGGGAAAAGAACCGAAATTCTGCGGGATACTGGCAGGGATCTCCACTTCCAGATATTTCCATCCAATAAAATCAAGCTTCCCTGCGTACAGGAAATATCCCTTTCCCAGATAATCGCTCACAGCTATCTCGAGATCAATATTTTTACCCCGGCCTAATACCCATAAAGAGATCTTCCTGCATAATCCGTTCACCAACATACTCTCTTTTGGTCTTACCAGAAAAGTAGTCTGATAATGCTCCGGAAATACAATTTTCGCACCCAGACAGGATGTGCTGATATTATACTTCTCGGAAAGGAACCTTCCGCCTTCCACTTCGCTAAATTTAGCCCCCGGCTCTACTTTTCTTAAAAAAACCTTCTTTCCCGATGTATCCTCAGGGTCGCCGGCTCCCTGCTTATAATTAAATTCCCAATTGTTACTCTTTTGAAAATCAAAATCATCCACCACGGTCCAGTACCTTAAATTGATCGCGGTAATAAATTTAAGCTTCATGTCATAGACATTCTGCTTCTGGGCATTTAATCCGGTCGATAATGAAAAAATAATTAAAAAAAAGAGAATTATTGAATTTTTTTTCACATTTCTCTCCTTGAAAAAAAGGTCTTATAATGTATTGGAATAATACTATAAATATTTTAATTGTCAATAAAAAAATTCTCTATTGAACACGCAGAAAAGAACTGAAACCGCCGTTCTGGTCGGTCACAGAGTCCCCGTTGGATGGATCCGTGATCCATTTTTCATCAACAATATATTGATAGGAATATGTACCGGGATACATTTTTTTTACGATATACCAGAGTCCTGTCTGATCCTTCTGCAATTTATCGATCTGGGGATTCCAATTGTTAAAATCACCCACCAGAAAAACATCTTTTGCTTTCCTGTTCCTGTAAGAGAATTTTACATTACGTTTGCCTGCCGGAAGTATTACTTTCAGGTAATTAGCCGTAATGCCTTCCGGGGTTACTTTTTTGAGTGTATTTTGAGGATCAAAAAACTCCGTTCCGGCAAGGTAAAATTTATAATAATATTCACCTTTTTTAAGTTCTACGGTAGTAAACCATGTTTTATTAAAATCATTATCCGCCATAACGTCCTTATTTGTTTTCCAGTCATTAAAATCTCCTATTACCGAAATAGTATAATTGGATGGCAGATCCTTGTTATAAAAGCTGAAGCGGATAATGTCCTTATTAATTACTGTCGGGCTGTCAGCCCTGTCTTTTATAATATTATCGATAACTAATACGGATTTATAATCACCCTGCTTGTCATCCACATAGACAGGATTATTTGGATCATGTTTCCAAACACCGTCTACATTGAATTTGTAATAGTATTCCCCTTTTGAAATATGGATTGCAGTCTCCCAGACACCGTGCTTGTTCTTCTTTAAAAAATACTGGTCCTTCTCCCAGTTGTTAAATGTCCCTGCAATGGAGACAGTCTCTGCAAATTTATCTTTATAGGAAAAAATAATATTGGTTTTTTCCATCACTGGTGACCGTGCATTCGTTACACCGCGATAAATTGGCTCCTCATACCCTTCAGAATCCTCTGTAACTTCAATAATAGAACGGCGGTCATCCAGGCTGTCCCTTGCCAGATTCGGGTTATTTGCATCTATCACCCATGTGTTATCAATATTGAACTTATAGGAATAGATCCCTCTTTTAAGCGGGATCGTAATAGACCATACTCCATACTTATTTTTAACCATCGGGGTCCTGTTATCAAGCCAGTTGTTGAAATCTCCTACTATTGATACATAATTTGCTTTTGGAGCCTTAATGGAAAAATTATAACCATACTCGGTTTTCTCCGGAGGTGCAGCTTCCTCCCTCGTATCCTCAACCGGTTTATACACCAGCTTGGACTCGTCCATCTTCTCATCCTCTTTTTTCCCGCCGCAGCCGAGCAGGAAGAGCAAGCCTATGATAATTATAATTACTGTCCTGATTTTCATATTAACTAATTTTAATCGTTTTCTTTACTATGTCAAGAAAAATGTTAACGAATGGAGGTGGAGATGCCGGGTCTTAACTTTATCACTTTATACAACTGCAAAGATATTTGAAGGTGCCTATATTGGAAATAAAATGCTTGCTATCAAATTAAAAAGCAATATCTTTTTTATATGTCGCAACCATCATTTTCACAGCAGATAGCAAACATGATCAATCAGAAAGAATGGGCCGGTGTCTCCGATACCATAAAGGATCTCGCACCCCAGGAATTCGCGGATATCATATCCCTGATATGGAATTATACAAATAAGATCAGATTTTTTAAAACCATATCAGATGAAGTAAAAAGTAAGGTCTTTCCCTATCTGCAGGATGATTTCCAGGAACTGCTGCTTGAGAAACTATCTTTAAAAACAGTAAAGCATATCCTTTTAAACCTGGAACCGGATGACAGAACAGCTATCCTGGAATACCTTCATAAAGATCGGAGAATAAAATTATTAAAGCTGCTGCCGCAGGAAGAACTGAAAGAATCAAAAAAACTGTTAAGCTATCCGGAAGAGAGCATAGGCCGTTTGATGACACCGGAATTTGTTGCCGTATCACCAAACTGGAAGATCAGGTATGCATTGAACTATATCAGAAAAGTAGGGCAGGACAAAGAGACAATTTCAACAATATATGTAGTGGACAAATATAACAACCTGATCGATGATATCCGCCTGCGGAAGCTTATACTGGCCAGTCCTGAAAAAAAGATCGAGAATATCATGGATAACACTTTTGTAGCTCTGAATGCCTATAGTGACAGAGAAGAAGCGGTAAAGCTGATGAAAAAATATGATCAGTTTGCCCTCCCGGTCGTTGATAACGGGGTTCTGGTCGGTATTGTAACATTTGATGACGTTTTTGATGTTGCTGAAGAGGAGATAACCGAAGATATTCATAAACAGTCCGGTGTTACTCCTTTTGAGATCAATTATATGTCCGCATCCATATTTGAAATATATAAAAGCAGGGTTGGATGGCTCCTTCTTCTGCTGGTCGGGAGTTTTATTTCAACCAGCATCATTGCTCATTTCAGCTTTGCCATTGAATCAGTCGTGGCACTCTCTTTTTTTATTGCGGTCCTCATAGGCAGCGGCGGTAATGTGGGCACCCAATCATCTGCCCTGATCATCCGTGCCATGGCGATCGGTGATTTCAGATTGATACAATGGAAAAAATTATTCATAAAAGAACTGATCATCGGAGCTCTTTTAGGGTTAAGTCTGGGTTTGGCTCTTTACATAAGAGCCTATCTCATGAAAGGGGCAAGAGTGGTCAGCTATGTTGCAAGCGTTGCGATCTTTTTTGTCGTGGTCTGGGCCAACCTCATCGGTGCAATACTTCCCCTCGTTCTTAAAAAGATCAAAATGGACCCGGCTGTGGTCAGCAGTCCGCTTATCACGACCATCATTGACTCATCAGGTCTTATGATCTATTTCCTCATAGCTAAACTGATCTTAAAGTTCTAATATAAAACTTCATTTTTATCCATCATCAGCTCAGCAATAATGCGATTGGAAAGAAGAACTCCTGCTGTTGTTAAAAAGATCCTGTTGTCTTCTTCACATAAAAATTTGTGCTCTTTAAAAGACCGAATGGCATCTCTTTTTTGATCAAGAAAGCCCCTCTCCTTTTCATTCAAATCCTCTTGCGATATCCCTTCTTTCAGCCGTAATTTCAGCATCACCTTCTCATTATAATACTTCAAATCGTCAATTTTCTCTGTATCTGATCTGTAATATTTTTCAGCCTGTGTCCATTTTAAATATTGACTGATATCGTCCGGATTCTTCCAGCGTGTCCGGTGAATGGTCGATACTGCAGATGCTCCAACACCTAAAACCGGTTTTAAATGCCAGTACTTTAAATTATGTCCGCTTTGAAAAGCGGGAAACGCAAAATTAGATATTTCATATTGCTGTAATCCCTGTTCCTCCAGAATCCTGACCGCATAAATATACTCCCGGGCTGTTAATCCGTCATCAGGAAAATTTTTCGGATCCTTTTCAAACTTCTTATACAAAGGAGTATCTTTATTTAATATCAGGCTGTATATTGACAGATGTTTGGGTTTAAACCGCAGAGCTGTTTTCAGGTCTGTTTTAAAGACTTTGAGGTCCTGATATGGCAGTCCGAAGATCAGATCAAATGACACATTACTAAAACCCATATCCCTGACCATATTCATCTTCACAAATATCTCTTCTTTATTCGTTATTCGTCCGATATATTTTAAGATCTTATTATTGAATGTCTGGACTCCCATGCTGATCCGGTTAACTGAAGAATTTTTAAAAGAGTTCAGATGCTCCCGCGTCAGTGATTCGGGATTCACCTCTATGCTTATCTCAGGGTTATCCTCAAGAATAAAATGATGCCTGACAGCCTGCATGATCTCTTCTACCTGCCCTGCGCTTAATACCGTAGGGGTTCCGCCCCCGATATACAGGGTATCTATCAGGTACTGCTGTTTACACTCCGCTGAAAATAACTTTAATTCCCGAAGCAGGGCTTTTACATATTGATCTATTATTGTTCCTTCCGGGACAATAGAATAAAAATCACAATAAGAGCATTTCCTTCTGCAGAAAGGTATATGGATATAGATCCCCAGTTTTTCCATGTGTATTCTATATCTCCTGACCGAGAATATTTTTAAAACCAAGTGTTAGTGCATGATCGATGATCACTTTATACTCTTGAGGTGTGATCTTGAATTTCAGCCTTTTATCATCCACAGCCTTGTATGCGGGAAAGTACTGCGCCATAATACTTAAAGTCATTTCCGTACCCACTTCCTCTTTTAGAAATTTCAAGATCTCTTTGCTTTTAGAAATATTGTAAGGGAGAACAAGATGGCGTATGATCAAACCCTTCACTGCCACGCCATCCCGGGTAGTTTCAAGTGCTCCTACCTGTGAAAACATCTCTTTTATCGCGATCCTGTTATGGTCAGAATAATTTTGTACTTTGGAATACTGTAGTCCGTTCTCATTACTCCCGTATTTCATATCAGGCAAGTAAATATCAATGACCCCGTCTAACAGCTTGAGCGTCTTTAGAGAATCATAACCGCTTGAATTATAGACCAGGGGAAGGTTGAAACCCCTGGAAACAGCGATCTTCAGCGCTTTCAATATCTGCGGCACAAAATGGGTAGGGGTCACAAAATTTATATTATGGCAGTGCTTCGCCTGTAAATAGAGATACATGTCCGCTAATTCTTCAACAGTCCTTTTACTGCCGGTCCCCATCTGGCTGATGGGATAATTCTGACAGAAACAGCAGTGAAGAGTGCAGTTGGTAAAAAAGATCGTTCCTGATCCGGATATACCGGATATGGGGGGTTCTTCACCATGGTGGGGGTTAAAACTGGAGATCATGGGAGTTATACGGCTGCGGCAGTTCCCTTCCTCTTTTCTTCTGTCCACTCCGCAGTTGTTAGGACACAGGCAGCAGTGGGTCAGGATATCATAAGCTTCCTCGATCCGCTTATCTAAAGTTCCATTTTCCAGTATCTTAAAATATGAAGGCTTTTTCACTTGATCATATTGGAATGTCAGGAGTACATGAATTTGTTATGAAATAAAAATTAATGTAGCAAGGGGCTTTACCCTACGGGCACAGGTAGCCCCGCCTAAAAAAATAATTATCTTTGTATAAACGGGCCTAAAGGCCCTTTGCTACATTTGTAATAATCTACTTATTAGTAACTAGATTTATATTGTATTTTAAGGGTTCGATAAATCGAACCCCTACAAAAAAATCTCTTTTTTAGTATAAGTCACAACCTGGTATCTTTTTATTCAAAATTGACTTTTGGCGTTTCTTTAGCGATCTCGGGAATTTTATAGAGTTCAGACTTTGTAAATCCCGTAAAACCCGCTATAATATTATTCGGAATAACACGGATGTACATATTATATTCGGTAACGGCATCATTGAACCTCTTCCTTTCCACGGCGATCCTGTTTTCTGTCCCGGCCAGTTCATCCTGCAGGCTCCTGAAATTCGCATCCGCCTTTAATATAGGATACTGCTCTACGATCACAAGCAAACGGCTTAATGCAG
>JAHITG010000418.1 GCA_018817865.1 Spirochaetota bacterium | reverse complement strand
ATTCTATTTCAGCAGAAATAAATCTTATTAATTTATCTTGATCATAGCTATTAATTATTAATAGGACTGATATTATTATGAAAAAAGAAGCAATGCTGTATGAAAAACTGGAGAACAATAATGTTCAATGTGCGTTATGTAATCATCGTTGCAAGATCGCTCCTGGAAAATTCGGTACATGCGGTGTCAGGCAGAATGTGGAAGGTACCCTGTATACTCTTGTTTACGGTGAAGCTATTGCCACACACGTTGATCCTATTGAAAAAAAACCGCTGTATCATTTTTTACCGGGTACGAATTCCTATTCCATAGCTTCCATCGGATGTAATTTTAAATGCGGATTCTGTCAGAACTGGCAGATCTCCCAGATCAATAAAAAGAAGCAGTCCGGAAAGCTGGGAACGGATATTTTACCGGAAGATGTGGTAAAGAAAGCCATGGTCAATAACTGTAAAAGCATATCATATACGTACACGGAACCTACGATCTTTTTCGAATATGCATTTGATACGGCAAAAGCGGCAAAAGAGAAAGGCATCTATAATGTTTTTGTTACGAACGGATACATGGCAAAAGAGGCCATTGATGAGATAAAACCGTACCTGGATGCAGCTAATGTCGATCTGAAGAGTTTTAAAGATGAATACTATAAAAAAAGCTGCGGAGCCAGGCTGCAGCCTGTTGTAGATAATATTGCTTATATGCATAAGAACGGGATATGGGTAGAAGTAACAACCCTGATCATTCCCGGTTTGAATGATTCTACTGAAGAACTCTTCGATATTGCAAAATTTATCGGAAGTGTGGATGATAAAATGCCATGGCATATCAGCCGTTTCCAGCCGAATTATAAGATGACCGAAAGTGAGATCACACCGATAGCGACCATGAAACAGGCCATGGAGATCGGTAAAGAGGTCGGTTTAAAATATGTATACCTGGGAAATGTAAATGAGGAGAGTAATACCTTCTGCCACAACTGCGGCAATCTTCTTGTCAGGCGGAAATTGTTCTCCAGCGAGCCGGGTAATATAGAGGGTGGCAAATGCAACAATTGCTGGAGCGTTATTCCCGGAAAATGGGAAGCATAGATACCGGAATTTTATTTCTTAATTTTAAACTCTATTTTAACTTCTTTATAGACAGGCTTTTTATTTTTTGACGGGGGGAATTTCCATTGCTTCACAGCGGCTGTTGCTGCATTATCCAGAATAGTATAGGATGAAGACCGTAATATCTGTACTTCACCTGTTTCTCCTGTTGGTTTGATCTGTATCTTCAAATGCACTGTTCCTTCCCAGCCCCATTTTAAAGCTATGGGAGGGTATTTTGGCTGAGGATTTTTTATTCCTTCATTCATTTTCGATTGTACTCCGCTTGAATGAGCAGCAGCCTTATCAGAATTCTCGATACTGTCCTGAAGGTCTTCACCTTCGGGTTCTACTATTTTATAATCCTGAAGCTGAAAGGCAAAATTTTGAAATCCGGGGGCCAGTTTTATCTTCCATTTACCATGGCCCGGGTCCCGGTATAGTATGCTGAATAAAAACAAGATGCATCCGTGGATCAGAAGTGAAATTAAAAAACTTTTATTAAAAATAGACATAATTTTTATTGATCATGATGAAAGACCGGGAACATAGGCCCGTCAGATCCCTGGATCTCTTTTATAACTGCTTTTGTGCTCCTGTCCAGGACTATAATACGGTCTTTGGAAAAATTGCATATAAAGATACGGTTATATGCAGTATCAAGTGTTATACCTGAAAAATGATCATCCCCTTCCGGAATCAGGTAGTTTGCAGAGCCATTGATCACTTCTCTGGTCTCATAATTATATACCTGTATGCCCCCGATCCCGGCCAGATATACTGACTGATATGCAGTATCAATTGCCCAGAACCCGGGGGACCCGCCGATCGTGATCGTATGAATGATCTGGTCTGATACAGTGTCAATAATATTGATCGTACCGTCGTCAGACCCTCCTCCTGAGTTGATCCCGGTACAGATAACATGGACCTCATTACGGGATGGAAATGCGATCAGGGACTGAGGATTTTTCCCTGTGAGGATCGTTTTTATAACTGTTGCTGAATTAATATCAATTATAGAAACGGTTCCCTGCTGAAAATCATAAGTCTCATAACTCCAGGCTGTATTTCCAACATAAAGTTTACTGCCTGCAAGAGCACATCCTTCCGGCCCTTTCCCTGTCCCTATCCTGTTTATGACCTTTTTCTGGATCACATCGACAACAGCCACATCGCCGGCGACAAAGTTGGGTACATAGGCGATCTGCGCGTTATTTTGAAAGAGGGCCATCCATGGATTTGAATTCACGCCGATATCTATATAATAGAGATGATTTAACGTATCCTCATCAAATACCTGGATGTTGTTATCACCGGAATTTACAAGGTATCCCTGATTATTATTGAAAACGAGATGATTAGGCCATAATCCTGTTTCAAAGACATCATTTTTTATGGTTAAACTTGCACAATCAATGATGCTCACTGTTTCAGCCAGGCTGTTTATGATATATACTTCATCTTTCAGGTCAGCACTTCCGCTTCGGAGGATCGGTTCAAAAGGCTCCGGCTGGATGCATCCTGAAACAGCGGTCAGCAGCAGGATGAAAAGTAAAAGAATAATTCTGTTATGCAATAAGACCATTAAAACCGTACTCCCATTTTTAACATGATCTCCCTTCCCGGTATCGGATATTCCCTGATATCAATATACTCCTTATCCAGTATGTTCTTTATATGTAAGGATATCTCATAATTGTCATAGAGATATATGCCCATATTCAAGTCGTGTGAAAAGTATGAATCCAGGTATTTTAAATTATGAGCCGTAATATAGCGAAATCCCACAAACTGGGTATCCCACCGTATAAAAAAGGACCCGGGTGAATGAAGTGACAGGAGAAACCCGGCTTTTTCAAAAGGCCTCCTTGGCAATTGCTTGCCGTCCGTAGCGCTCTCCCCTGTTTTATCCGTAATATACATTAATGCGTAATTATATGCAGTTTCCAGATAACCGGATATGAACTGCAATATCCATATGGTCTTGATCTCTGCTTCAATACCCTGCATCAGAACTTTATCTACATTTTCCGGACGCCATTGTCCTCCCGGCCCGGGATTCCACTGGATCAGGTCTTTTACTTCGCTGTTGTAGTAGACCATCTCCGTTGAAAGCCACCGGTAGAATTTTATAAGAAGTCCCACATCCCAGTTCACGGAGCGTTCACTCTTCAGATCGGGATTTCCGATCGCAAATGCCGTTGCCGGCCAGAACAGATCATCAAAGGAAGGCGCCCTGTAAGATGTTCCGGCATTACCTTTTATGATCAGTCTCCGGGAGCGTTCCGTATTAAGAATGAGACCTAACTGTTTGCTTAAAACATTTTCATACAGATTATTTATATCATACCGGAGGGCAGGAGTTATAACGATACGGCCAAAGATTTTTCTGCTGTACTGGAAAAGATGTAATTCATCCAGCCCGGATATACTGTGGGCTTCACGAAAGATCTCTCCCTCTTCCAGTATGCCCGGGGATTTTTCCAGTCCTGTTGATCGAAGCCAGTCCCACCGGTAAGAGTATTGGAGCCGGATCTTTTGAGATATCCATCCGGACATAATACTCTGCAGGGCCGTATCCAGCCCCAGCGTCCTGTTATCATGTTTGTCATTGATACTGCCTAAATAAAATTCCTCGTCAGTAAAATTTCTTATCTGCCGGATAGCATAGAATTCGATGTTCGCTTTCCCCTTCGGGATCACAGGCAATTCGCTGTGTTCATATCCAAGCATGGCGATGATCCGGCTTTCATTCATATTTGCCGAGACGGTAGGAAAATCCACCATTCCCGGTATGCCTTTATCATCCTGATGCATCTGGATGTCAAATGAGAGACGCCGGTCTTTTTCTCTGTTCACATCCCAGCCGATCTTAAATGCGAGGTCACCTGCAAGAAGGCCGGTATTGACCCGTTCTTCTGTGGTTCCCCTCTTCTGGTCAACAAAGAGATAATTTCCTGCAGAGCTTATCCCCCTGAAAGAAAGGAAGTAGTCAGTAGCCCTTTTTTTATCCATAGATCCCTGTATGCTGATATCCCCGATATGTGTCTGATATGATCCGCAGGAGTAGGAGACCGTTGTTTTCGTCTCTTTATCACCTTTTTTTGTGATGATATTGATCACGCCTCCAAAAGCATTTTCACCGTGGATCGCTGATGCTCCGCCCCTGGTCACTTCTATCCTCTCAATGTTTTCGGGATTGATAGTTGAAAAATCTACCCCTCCTCCCTGGGCGGCATTCAAACGTTTTCCATTTATCAGGACCAGCACCTGCTCGGAGGATGACCCCCTGATGGAGATAAGGCTCGTTGAGCCGAGGGATCCGTAATTCTGGATATAGGTCCCGACAACTCCTTTCAATATTTCCCCTATGTTTCGTGCTCCTGATGCTTTGATCTCATCTGAAGATATGATGCTCACATGAGAGGAGCTGTCTTCAGGTGTACTATATTCCTGCAGGGCGATCACGGTTATTTTCTCTACTTCCCGTGAGTCTTTTTCGATATTCTCTGAATTTGTCATGGTATTGCCCGTTCTCTGAAGGGAAACGAATGTCATGACACAAAGAAGTATAGTTATCCAAATGTGAGATCTTTTATATGTGATCATAAATAAAATTGTTAAGGATTATTCCTTCTGACTCTTGATACGGCATCGATCTCGGCAGATATTTCATTCAATACCCCTGAGGAATTAGTAGCAGTATTTACTATTCTGATAAAATCAATGCTGTCAAGAGAGACGGATGCCCCCGTGGTTTTATCCACGGCCCATTCGAGCTTAAAAGCATCACCTCCTCCTGATCCCGTATCAACAGGATAATCGCCCGGAGTATCCGGGACCGTATAAAATTCCAAATCATCAGCACCGGGATTTTCCATGGTAGGGGTGACATCGGCATATCCGATAATATTCTCCGCGCTTTGGCCAGTTTTTGAAGGAGGGAAGAAGAAGAGATTGAAGGTGACCTGATCGGGGTACCCGGGAAAATAAAGGGTATCAGGATAATGTGATTTGGTGATCGGTTTGAAGTTCATGTTCGTTCTGTCATATGTTACGGAAAGAGTATTCCCTGTTGCGGTATCACTTCCCTTTAATAAATACCATGTTTCACCCGGATCCGGAATTGAATTCCCATTCTCGTCTTTCATTACTTCAACCGTTGCCGGTTCCTGCCAGCGCATATTCCCCGGTCCTGCTACATAAAAAGCATTACCGAATATAATAAAATCAAAACCGCCTTTATTATCAGGATGATCTAAGATCGGGGGATCAAAGCGAACCACGACATATCCTCCGCCGCTGCCAAGAGAGATCACATCATCCTCACCCGGCCGGGGAGGGCCAAGCAGGTTATTCGGATCATTATACTGGACATTATTTACATGTTGTCCGGGTGCCGGGTTGTACTCTATTACTTCTTTGATCCAGTACTCTTCCGGAGCATATGCCAGCAGGATCCTTGCCTGCGGCAGATCATTCCCGGACGGGTCACTTTGTTCATCCAGGAGGTTGAACAGCGGATTCCGCTGGCTGCATCCTGTGATCATAAGGATCGCAAAGATGATTAAAGTCCTTTTTGAAATTAACATTACTTTCATATGGTTTTCCTTAAAATATTTTAAATTTCATTCCCAGGTGCAGTAACATAACCTCTCCGTTATGCATGGCTGCCTTCTGACTTTTCTGATAGATAAAATGATATAGCCCTTCCATATACGGCCCTAAAATTAAGCTTCCTGTTTGAAACATATATTCTATTCCGCCTCCTGCAGAGAGTACAGGGTCTATATTCCTTATTTCCGCTTCCTCTGTCTGCAATTTTTCAAAGGTTATCCCGCCTCCGGCTGAAAAATAGGGTTTTAAATTGTATCTCCAGGGAGTTTTGATCAGTATGTTCAGGATCAGGGGAGTAAGATCCATTTTTGATGTGGTGTTACTGAAAACATAATGATCGCATTTAAACTGAATAAAGAACGGCCTGATCTCAGTTGTTGTCTCGATCATTAATCCGCCCTGGAATGCTTCAGCGAAAAAATTGTTTAAATATCCTCTTGGAACAGCTCCCCCTCCTTCTATCCCCAGGTAAATCCTGCCGGAAATTGTTTTAATAGGTGCAAAAAGGCAGACACATAAAAGAATTATTAATATTATCTTCTTCATTTTCAATCCTTGTATAAAATAAAAAACCCTCTATCCGATTCTAGTCCGGACAGAGGGTTTATACCCGTCTTATTATAACGCCTCTTTTTTATAATTAATTCATCCTTATCCTCGGGATGCATCAATTTATTGCGGGTCATGGCAGGTATCCTGGCTTGCAGGTAAAAGAACCTACTCTCTGCACCTTCCCGGATCCTACAGATCCAGTGGTCTTATTGCAGATTTCGTCCCTGCTTACAGTGGCGGGT
>JAHITG010000417.1 GCA_018817865.1 Spirochaetota bacterium | reverse complement strand
GCAGTTTCCGGATTGCTAAATCGTAATTTTTTACAGGAGGTAAAAAATCGATTTAGCCCTCGGAACATTCCAGGAAGGAATGTGAGAATGAGGAAACCGATCACTTGCATTATGATTCAAACACCAAATTTATTTGACTTTCAACTTGAATATATTAAAATTTGAATTGACGTATGCTGCTATTCTTCAACAGGAGGTTTTCGGATGAAATTTGAAAAGAAACATTTTATATACTTGCTGGTCGGCCTTGTGGCATCTCTTTTGGTCTATACATTATATAATTATACCAAGATCATAGATAATCTCGAGCTGATGTCCCTGGATGGCATGTTTGATATGAGAGGCGGTCAGAAAAAATCTGTTGAAGGAGTTATTCAAAAAAATCCACGTTTGAATGATAAAATAATTATCATTGGGATCGATGATGCCTCGATCAATAAATTCGGAAGGTTCCCCTGGAACAGAAGAAAATACGCTGATTTTCTGGCAAGGATCAGGAGCGCGAAACCGGCTGCTATCTTTTTTGATATTTTTTTTACAGAGTACTCCAACCCGGTGGATGATGGTCTCTTTTTCAACGCTTTAAGGGCAAATAGAGACAGAAAGGTCTTTTTCGATTATCCTCCCAAAACCACTGCGGAAGAGGAAGAATCCGTAAAGATCATGGATGCAAGATTGAAATATCTTGAAAAGTCAGCGCTTGATCCGGTTAAAGGATCTAAATTTTTACGAACCTACCGATATTTTTCTATTCCTCTTCCGGAGATCCTTCAAAGTTCTACTGGAGCGGGACATGCTGCCATTGAACAGGATGTGGATTCTGTCTATAGAAAACTTCCGCTTGTTATCAGGTATAAAGATAAATTATATCCCCAGATTGTCTTTTCAATAGCCATGAGCTATTTCAAGGTCCCCAAAGAGAATGTTGAGATCAAACTCGGGAAATATGTCAAACTAAAAGATGCAAAAGTACCCGTAAAAGATGAATTCGGTGATATTGTAGATTATAAGACAAAAGATATAAAGATACCTGTAGATCAGTATGGAAAAATGCTGATCAATTTTGCAGGGCCTCCTTATGAATTCAAATCTCAATCTCAATATATCTCTTTTGCTGAGGTCTTTAAGATCGATCCGGAGTATTTTAACGATAAGATACTCTTTTTTGGAATGTTTGTACAGGGATCTGCACATGATATGTGGCCGACCCCTTATGATATCATGTACGGGATCGAGATCAATGCTAATGCATTGAACACGATCCTTCAGCAGGATTTTTTGACGTTTGTTCCAAAATGGATTAATTTTTTTATTGTAATATTTATTGGATTACTGATAGGGTTCATTGTCCCCCGCGTTAAGATATGGCAAAGTGCCCTGGTTATCTTTGGTCTGATCATAATCCTTTCCGTTCTTGCTTTCTGGATCTTCTTTGATAGTTTTAATAAAATAATACTCTATTGGGTACCTCTTCTCTCCATCATACTCTCCTATATCGGAACATTACTTTATAGAATATTGACAGAAGAGAAAGAGAAGAGATTTATCAAGGGACGATTCTCAAAATATGTCTCTTCATCTGTTGTTGAGGAATTATTAAAGAATCCAAAAGCATTACAGCTCGGTGGTGAGGATCGTTTTATTACGGTCTTCTTCTCCGATGTCAGGGGATTTACCACGATCTCTGAAAAACTGGGAGAACCGCAGAAACTGGTTGCCCTGCTGAATGAATATTTATCAGCCATGACCGAGATCATTTTCCTTTATTTTGGTACTCTTGATAAGTATGTAGGCGACGAGATCATGGCTTTCTGGGGAGCTCCTGTTCCGCAGCCTGACCATGCTTTGCTTGCCTGTAAAGCTGCATTAGCCCAGATGAAGTATCTGGAAAATGTCCTCTATCCAAAGCTTGAAAAAGAGAAGAAACCATTATTGTATATTGGAATAGGTGTAAATACAGGAAATATGACGGTCGGGAATATGGGTTCTAAGAGCCGTATGGATTATACTTTAATGGGAGATGAGGTCAACCTTGGATCGAGGTTAGAAGGGGCAAATAAGGTCTATTCTACAGGGATCATTATCAGTGAATCCACCTATGAGCAGGTGAAGAAGGAAGTTGTAGCCCGAGAGCTTGATATTATCCGTGTTAAAGGAAAATCCAAACCGGTCAAGATCTTTGAATTAATGGACCTGAAAAATGAAGAGGTAATGGTCCCCACGATCGATCTGACTTCTTAAAATATGAATTTAACTGAAATTGCAGATATATTTGATAAACTAATTGATCATGATTCAGATACCGTAAACGATATTATAAAAGTAATTACCAGAAAAATTTACAGGATCTTCGATCTCAGGTGGGCAGTTCTTTACCTGATCCCCGAAAAAGAGTATTTAAATCTGCAGGAATTCATGGCCGTATCTCACAAAGTGCAGGAGCGTTTCTTTAACCTGCAAAGCAGGCAATTCAGAAAGACATTATTATTCCAGGTGATCCAGAAAAAAGAGACTTCCAAATGTATTAAAAAGAGTACATCTCATCCTGAATTCAGGAAGAGTGATGACCTGTACGCATACAGAATAAGATCAAAGAAATTCAGTATTGGGTTCGAGTTTTCAATTGACAGATCAAAAACTATTCGTAAGGAAGAATTATCAAAGTTCCTCGGGTTAGTAGTAAGGATCATTGATAAAAAGCATCGTGACGAGAAGGCAGACAAAAAGATTACAGAGCTGGGGGACCTGATAGAAGTAAGCAAAATACTGAATTCAACATTAAATCTGGATACCTTGCTGAACAGGCTATTCGGGGAAGTGCGGAATATCATGCGTTCGGAAGGGTGCTCGCTGATGCTGAAGAGCAGAAAGACAGGTGAATTAAAATTCAGAACTGTAAAAGGTCTAAAGAGTAATATTATCAAGGAGTTTACCATTCCGGCCGGAAAGGGCATAGCTGGATGGATCGTAAGGAATAAGAAGCCGGTCCTTGTGAATGATGTTTCCAAGGATTACAGGTTCTATTCCGGAATGGATCAGAAGAGCGGATTTAAAACCCGTAATCTTATAGGGGCTCCCCTTATCTTCAATAATGAAGTAACAGGGATCATCGAGGCTGTAAATAAAGTGAATAATGAAAATTTTGATGAGACAGATAAAGAGGTGTTTGTATCACTGGCCAACCTTGCTGCGATCGCATTGCAGAATGCAACTTATTACCGTGAGCTTCAGGATCTCTTTCTGAATACGGCAAAATCGCTTTCAGCGGCCATAGATGCAAAAGATCCTTATACAAAAGGCCATTCTGAGAGGGTTACAAAATATGCCATCATGCTGGCAAAAGAGCTGAAGTGTGACCAGAATTTTATCAGGCTGATCGAATGGTCAGGTTCTCTTCATGACATAGGTAAGATCGGTATATCAGAAGCCATACTGATGAAGCCGGGACAATTGAACAATGATGAATATAATATCATTAAAGGACACCCGGAAATAGGGGAGAGTATATTAAAACCGATCAGGGAGCTGGAGGAGATCCTTCCGGGAATAAGGAACCATCATGAGAAATGGGATGGGACAGGTTATCCTGACGGATTAAAGAAACAGGATATACCTTTGATGGCCAGGATCATAGCTTTAGGGGATACATATGATGCCATGACTTCCAACCGGCCATACCGGAAAAAGGTTCAGATGAAGATCGCCCTGGCAGAGGTCAATAAGTGTTCAGGTACGCAGTTCGACCCTTATTTAGCAAAGATCTTTGTTAAGATGATGAAGAGGTCCAGAGAAGAGTGATCCGCTTTATTAATATATTTCAGTTACGAGGTTTGTATGAGTAAAAAATGGTATGAAAGAGATGATAAGGGAAGGATCCCTGTTAAGGTGAAATCAAAAAAAGTGGTTCCGGGTATGTGGAATAAATGCCCCCAATGCGGAGCCATGGTCTATAAGGATGACCTGGAGAATAATTTTTTTATATGTCCTTCATGTGATCATCATTTTCTTCTTGATGCGTTTACACGGATCGGACTGATCACCGACAGCAAATCATTTAAAGAGATAGACAAGGATGTAATGGCAAGTGATCCGCTCTCTTTTTCTGATTCAATAGTCACATATCGTGAGAGAGTGAAACAGACCGTAAAAAAATCAAAATTAAATGAAGCTGTGATCACCGGAACAGCCAGGATCAACAGCATGAAAGTCAGTATTGCCGTTCTGGATTTCAAGTTTTTCGGGGG
>JAHITG010000416.1 GCA_018817865.1 Spirochaetota bacterium | reverse complement strand
TTTACTGTTGATAACACACTTTGTTCCATCTTTTGAAAAAACAGACCCTTTATTGGCTATCAGCCACAACCTCCAGCCGGGAAGCGTAGTACCGTACTCATCAATGATCTTATCATTATTTACATCTTTAGTCAGGGCCTTTGCTGTTTTGTAAAAATCATCCCATGTCCAGTTCTTATCCGGGTAGGGAAGCCCGGCCCTGTCAAACATATCCCTGTTATATGCAAGGGCAAAAGTGGAAAAATGAAGGGGCATACCATAAATTTTCCCTTTCCATGTAAAGAGTTTCACTGCTTTATCAAAATGATCTTTCATATTAATATCATCTTTTTTAATGAAAGCGGTAAGATCAGCCAGCTTAACTTTGGATGCCAGCATAAAAAAGTTCCAGTCACCCCCGAAAAAGACATCCGGCGGTGTTCCGGCTGCCATTTCAATAAGTACTTTTCTTGGATCAGGAGAGAATTCATTCTTCACTTTAATATCTGGATGTTTTGCTTCAAAATCCGCAATGATCTTTTTGATCAGTATCTGCTGCTGGGGAAGCTGTTCAAATGTGAGGAACCGAATCTGATTTTCATTACTTTTAACTCTAAAGCAACTAATCGTAAAAACAGCGGAAAAAATAAAAATTACAGCCAGTATTAAAAATATCTTTTTCATTAACAATCCTCCATTTCTACCTTTCTAAACTAATTCAAGCTATAACACCATTATTCATCTGAATTATTAAAGACTGTGGTATGGACTACCGCCTCAATCATAATACCGTTATCCGGGGGCCATGTCGCATTCTGGAAGTACATCTTCGGGATCGATTGACTGTATCTGAAATTAAGTTCGGCATACTGAACCGGTTCAAAAGATAATGAAGCTGTGACAGAATGGCCGAAAAAGTCAAGATTACCTTCCCTGCTCAAGCTGGTCCGGTACTGCATGAGAAAGTCCAAAGAGCGGCTGATCCTGAACCCGATATCCGTCCAGGTGGAATGAACATCAAAATCTTCCGGCTCGATCCCCATGCGCCTGTACAGATAAGCAAACGAGAGGTCTATCCGGCTGAAATTATACCAGCCGATGCCTCCCCGTACCAGAGTGGTCTTGAAATTTTCATCTGATATTTTCTGTGTAAGCCCTCCTCCGGTCGAAACCTGAACACCATAAGGCAGATAATAGCGGAATCCGGCCTCAAATCCCTGCTCATCCGAGCCCATCTCCTGCCTCAGGATCAGGACATCATAATTAGGAAGATAGCTCTGCCCGCTCCTCCTGTAGATCAGGTCAACAGTCAAAGCCTGGAGTGGAAAATCAACAGCCTGAACCCCGAAGATCAATGCGGTATTATTGGTATCCATCACCTGCTTTGTAATTTCTGATCCATATTTATACCGGTTATCTTCAAACTCCCCGTTGATCGTGGCAAGCTGCTCCTGGAACATGATGCTGTATGTTTCCGAAAGAGTTAAAAATTCCAGAACCGCCTGCTGGGAGTAAAGATATATAAAGATTCTGTTTTGAATGGTTTTGAATTATTTTCATCAATAAAGGCTTTATCAACAATATACTGGGAGAGAAGATTCAGTTTAAAGAAATCGATCACAACATCCACCTTGTGGCCCATCCTGTAGGAATCCTTCCAGTTATAAGGGATGAATGCATCATATGTCAGGTTAATGTCATTTTCAGTATAAGCCTCTTCTTTGGTCAGGCTAAATTTCTGCCTTCCCAGCCCTATATTGAACCGGAGTCCAAACATGCCTGCAGAACTGTCCACTCCGACCAGAAGACCGGGAAAGAATTCCCTGTACCCGGGTACCGGATCCCAATCCCAGTATTCGGATGTGACACCTAAGTCTATCTTCGTATAATTATTGTATGGATACAGCCCGGAGGCCAGGAGCAGAATAAAAAGCATACTAATAATACTTGTTTTTATCTTATTGTATTGCATTGTATTCTCCTTTAAAATTTAATATTTATTGAAAACATATTGGAATAATTCAATCCCGTATTATAGACAAAAGCGTAGTCCGCTCCGATCCCTTGGAGATAGGGAAGGACCACACCCAATCCGCTGGTAATAAAGAGGTTCTCCTTGCCTCCGTATTTAAACCCGGCCCGGACCCCGATGAATTTATAAACATACTGGAGTCCCAATCCGGCTGTGAAAGGATCGACAGCCTCTTTCACCTTCATATTAAGATCACAGGAACCAATAAAATTTCTGAAGAATTCAGCAGAAGCCCCCAAAGTAACTGAGGGGTTCAATGTCTCCCTGTGCCCGGTAGAATATTTTATATGCCCCAAAGTGATATCCTTAAAAGTTATCCCCAGATCAACCTTGCTGTTCATACTGTAGACCCCGCCTACATCCAGGGCAAAACCCGCGGAATCAGCTTCCCTGGAACCTGTGGAAAGATACTTCATGGAAAATCCCATTGAGAGGCCGTCTATAAAGGGAAGGTAAAAGCCGTACGCAGCGCTGATCATCAGTTCATTATAATCGATCTGTTCCTTATAATCCTCATCCCTTAAGGTACCAAGATAGGATACGGACAGACCAATTGTATCTGTCCCTTCCAGCGGATGAACAAATGCCAGAGAATGGTACATGAGGAGGTCCCAGCTGTATGGATGCAGTTGTGTTAAAAGGATTTCACTATTCTGCACCAGAGCTAAAGCTCCCGGATTATAAAAGACAGCAGAAGCATCTTTTACAAAAGAAGTGACAGCGCCTGCCATGGCTGTGTTCCGGGCTCCTGCCTCCTGGATCTCAAAAGCAGCATTAAGGGACTGAGAGCATAAGAATAGAAATATAATGAAATAAATAATTAATCTCTTCATGTTATTTCTCCAATAAAATTAATTTTTTTAATTCCTGTTCTTTTCCATTGGAATCTTTTCCGATTATCTGATATATATACAATCCGTTTGCAAGCGATCGGTTGGAACTGTCTTTTCCGTCCCAGCAGAATTGGGCTTCGGATCCGGATTGACTGAATTTTTTAACCAGAGAACCCCTCATATCATAGATCTCAAGGTCGATGGTCCCTGTCCCGTTCAGATAAACCTCAAAACAGACCGTATCAGAGAGGCCGTCACCATTTGGTGAAAGGATGTTGCGGTCCATCTTAATATTTTGAAAGACATCCCCTGAACCGAACATTTTATCCATAACATCATCTCTAACTGTCAGCCTGATCTGGTCAAGATAAATGGTATCCTTTCCTTCAAAAGTAAATGAGAGAGTCGTGATCTTTGTAAGATTGATCTTCTTGAAATCAATAAATTTATTCAGAGAGATCGTTACTGTCTGCCATGTATCAGAAACCCCGAATGGTAAAAATTCACTCAAAGTGATCACTTTAGCTACTTCCTTTTCATCATTTATCGTAATAAAGAACTGATTGGCTCCTGTCTCCCCTTTCACACAGAATGAAAGTTCCTTATAAGAGCTGATATCACAGCTTATAAAGGTCCACCAGGCAGCCCAGTTCGTTGAAGAATCATATGTCAGTTTTAAAGCCTGCTCTCCTCCGCATGGATCATTTGTAACAAGTTCAACTGTTATATTCGGAGAATGCTGATTCGGATTACCAATACTGTTATAATCAACGATGGCATCTTCAAAATCATCAATGATCGGCAGGCCTCCGATGGCCAGAAGGACAGGTGCATCCGAAGGCTGGAATGGATTCACTCTAGGAGATTGATCAAAAAGAACAAACCATGAGGCTGATGCCATGGAAGCATTGGTCTGAACTCCGTTATTAGTATCACCATTCCCAAAAGTTGTATATGCTATTCCTCCATTAGGTTTCATACTGTTTGAAACCTGTGTAAAGAAATAATTTGCTTTTGTATTCTTTTCTGCAACAGCATAGGCCAATGCCATGGAAGTCGTTCCTTCAAACCAGACACAGCCCGGAGCCGCTACTGTGGACTGATCAAATGTGAAACCATCATAGGGTCCATCCGCTAGACGAAGGTTATCATTGCATACACCAAAGGAA
>JAHITG010000415.1 GCA_018817865.1 Spirochaetota bacterium | reverse complement strand
TTCGATGATCTCCCCGGAAGGTTTTGCCATCAATCCCCTCATACCGGCCAACTGACGTATCTGCTGTTTATTTCCACGGGCCCCGGTTTCCGCCATCATCCAGACAGGATTAAATCCATTTTTATCTTTTTCAAGATGCCCCAGCATCTCTTCTGTTACTTTTTCATTGATAGATACCCAGATATCTATGATCTTATTGTACCTTTCAGAATTTGTTAAATTCCCGCTTTTATATGCGATCTCTATTTCTTCTACTTTTTTAATAGCTTCATTGATGATCTTATACTTATTTTCAGGAACAATAATATCATCGATCCCGATCGTAACACCATAAACAGTAGCGTAATGAAAGCCTATCTCTTTTAATTCATCAAGCACTTTAGCCGTTACTCCGGAACCGTATTTCCTGAACAGATTGTAGATAAGTTTGGAAAGCTCTTTATTAGTAAAAGCATGATTATAAAACGGCTCTTCCTCAGGCAGAGCTTCATTGAAAATTATAATTCCAAGGCTGGTCTTATAACGTACTTCCTGGATCTTGACATTTATAGGGGAATTCAATGTAATAATTCCCCTGTCATAAGCAAGCCTTGCTTCATTGGTCGATGAAAAGACCTTTTTGCTCTTTTTATCTTCAGGTGTTGGTTCTATTTTCGTTAAATATCCTATTCCCAGAACCATGTCCTGTGTAGGATAAACGATCGGCCTGCCGTTGGATGGAGAAAGTAAATTCCTGGAAGAGAGCATCAGCATCCAGTTCTCTATCTGGGCTTCATAGGAAAGCGGAACATGGACGGCCATCTGATCACCGTCAAAATCCGCATTAAATGCCTTACAGACCAATGGGTGCAGACGGATAGCTTTTCCTTCTATCAGGATCGGAGTAAATGACTGAACACTCAACCTGTGAAGGGTAGGAGCCCTGTTTATAAAAACGGGATGGCCTTCAACAACCTGTTCAAGGATACCCCAAACCACTTCATTCTCACTATCTACCAGTTTTTTAGCACTTTTAATGTTTGTACTCAGGCCTATATCAACGATCTTCTTCATTACGAACGGCTTGAACAGTTCTAACGCCATTTTCTTTGGAAGGCCTACTTCATGGAGTTTAAGCTCAGGACCAACGATAACAACACTTCGGCCTGAATAGTCAACCCTCTTTCCAAGAAGGTTCTGTCTGAACCGGCCCTGTTTTCCTTTTAACATATCTGATAAAGATTTTAAAGGCCGGTTCTGTGCACCTTTAACGGCCCGTTTCTTTCTGCTGTTATCAAATAAAGCATCAACCGCTTCCTGAAGCATCCGTTTTTCATTTCGTATAATAATATCAGGAGCATTTAAAAGCATCAGCCTCTTTAATCTGTTATTTCTGTTTATAACCCTTCTATACAAGTCATTCAGGTCAGATGTAGCAAATCTCCCGCCCTCCAGCTGAACCATAGGGCGTAATTCCGGCGGAATAACAGGAATAACATCAAGTATCATCCATTCCGCCCTGTTCTCAGAATTTTTCAGATCTTCATATATCTCCAGGCGCCGTAAGACCTTCTTGTCCGTCTTCAGGCCTTTTTCATGCATCTTTTCTCTTAACTCTCTAATTCCGGAGTCCATGTCGATATTCTGGAGAAGTTTCTTTACTGCATATGCACCCAGTCCGTACACAATACCGGCTTTGACCTCTCCCATGGATTTATCTCTTTTTTCAACATCAACTATGAATTCATAAACTTTCTTTTTCATTTCCTGGTATTCATCAGAAAAATTATTATTTATAAAATCCCCCAGAAAGAATTGTGTTCCGTCTTCTTCTGCTTTACGCTCTGCTTCACGGACCTTTTCAGGATGTTTATTTGTAATGATCTCCAGGATGATATCATTAATGATCTCATAAAAGATCTCTTCCGGATAAACATCCTTCTTTTTCAATCTATTCTTCAGATAAATATTAATATTAGGATCTATCTCTTTTAAGACATTAAAATCCAGATCTACAATAATAAGCCGTTCATAATAGACAACGCTTCGCAGGTCATTAATAGAAATATTTAAAAGGAGCCCGATACGGCTGGGGATATTGGAATAGAACCAGATGTGGGCTACCGGAGCAGCAAGTTCAATATGTCCCATCCTTTCCCTTCGCACTTTAAAATGAG
>JAHITG010000414.1 GCA_018817865.1 Spirochaetota bacterium | reverse complement strand
TTTATTCCCTTTATTTTAATAATACTAAATTACGCGTATCTGTTGCAAAACCGGTAACAAGATTTGTCATGGGTATAAGTTTGAAATACATTAGTTATCAGTATGAAAAAAATGATTATTCAGCTATTAATCCTGATTTAAGTACAAGTGACATGAAAAGTGCAAACATCGGCCTTGACACAGGTATAATCTATAAAATAATTGAAAATAAAATATTCGCAGGCCTTTCTGTTTTAAATTTAAATCAGCCTGATATGGGACTTATAGGTGAAGACAGGTTGAAACTGCAGGCAAAAGGGGAATTGGGACTTAAATTCAGCGGGTTTTTACTATCCGCTGCTCTTCAGTATTATGATAAAGGAATTTCTAAACTTTCATTAGGGGCGGAATCAAAGATCATCTCTGAAAATTTTCTTTTACGAATGGGGTTTGATAATTCATTTTTGCCGTGCCTTGGGTTTACGGTAAAGATCAGGCAGGATCCTGAAGCCGGTATTGATTATGCAGTAAAATTTGGAGATGAAGTAAAAAATAATAACGGTTCCCATTATTTTACTGTTTTTATAATTTTTTAAACAGAGGAGTTGATATTGGTAATTTTATTTATTTTCCTTTTATGCAGTACGCTGTGTGCACAGGAAACTAATATACATAAACCGGACGAAATAACTTATCCGGAAACAGCCGGAAACGAAACGCCTGGGGAAGAGATGGTCAATGCTTCCTCAATTGAAGCCCAAAAAGGCTCAAAAGTAACCATTAAAACAGGGGAAGTACATATTGAATATACGGGTTATCAATCCAGCGGTAATCATTATACAGAAAAAAACGAATTAACGAAGAATACAACTTTAATGTACGGCTCTATCAATAATCTAAACATAACTTACAGTTTTATGGAGAATAAAGCATTACTGGATATGCTGGTCAATGTTGATTTCAGCAATCCTGATTCCGTGAATTTTGGTTACAGCAGATTATTACTGAGTTCGGGGGAATATGCCATTACCATGGGTGTATTAGACCTTGACCTCTGTTATGATGTAAACACTACGAATTCTTATGGATTTCAGGTAGAACTCCCTGTTTTGCCGGAAAGAAAACTGAAAACCAAAATCTGGGCGGCAAAAGTAAAAGAAGGGTATGACAGTCCTTATTATCCTACTTACCTTTATGGGGGTAATATCTTTTCAGAGATCAAAGGTTTAAAATTTTCAGGGTACTATAATTATTTATTTGAACAGAAGGAAGCAGTAAAAGTTAATGATATTTTATTAAATAACTTCTCTCCTTCCGGGGATAATGTTAATAAAATAACATCTAAAAATTATAGAGGTACTATTAGAAAAAATGTTACCATTGATATGGATGCCAATCCTGTGTTTGAGATCAGTATTATAGGTTCAGGGGATGAGAATCTTGGCTGGCTTCTTGAGATCGATGACGGTGTCACTAGAATAATTGTCCAGGATACGACAAAATTAACGGGAATCCTGAAATATGACTTAAAATCATTTGCCGGCTGGAGCGGCGTAAAAAATGTTACTATCTATCTTACTGTTTTTAATTCGCCCTATGATGTCAATGACAATAGCTTATATATTGATTATTTAAAAATTTATAACCCGGGTTCCGGTGAAGTATTGTATTCAGCAGAATATTTTACTGACTGGATTGTCCCTTATGATATAACGATCAGTGTATTGAATAAAAATGAAATAATTTCATCTCTGCCCGTGTTCTATCTTCCTTCTGAAAGTAAACTTTATGGCTTTTCAATTAAAAAAGGCAGAGGTGATTTAAGAGGGGTTATTGATATAGCACTAAATGAATCATCACAGTATGCGGGTGAAAAAAAAACAGGGTATGCAGTAACAGAAAAGTTGACTTATACTAAAAAAAATTTAATAACCAGATTAAATTATAAACGGGTAAGTGAAGATTTCGATATCGGACTGTTAAATACAGCTCCCGATCCTGACCGGAACTTAAAAGATGATATGTTCTTTTCATCCGGGGGCACCTCCTTTTTTGGTGACTGGATCTCAGACAGGGTCGAACTGGTTTCAATGATCGATGGTGTAAAACTTTCAGGTGATGGAGGAGAGATATACAGGGATTTTACAGTTGATCTGGATAAGTATCCTTATTTAACAATAAAAATAGGAGGCAGTACAGGAACAGACTTTGAATATGCAATATCCGTGGAAGATGAAAGTTCTTCCTATCGCTTAACCTATGATTCCAAAACAGGGATTTTCAGTTATAATGTAAAGGAGATAACAGGCTGGCAGGGTAAAAAGACATTTAAAATAAGGATTAAAAAAGGGAAAGCGGATTTGTATTTGTACTGGATAAAATTCTGGCGTACTGAAATATCGAGAAATTATGAGTATGGCTCAGACAGGCAGTTTCTTGATTATGACCTGACCTATAATTTTTCTCAAAGATTGAAGACTACTGTAGGAATAAAGATATGGAACTCGGAATTAAATAACCATAATCTCTTTGGGAAAGTGGCGTATAACATAATAGACAGAAAAAAATTATTAACACAATTATATACAGGACTTAGTATTAACAAAGGAGATGAATTGAAAGAAATCTGGACTTTCCCTGCTTTTTTTAAATATTACAGCATATATCCCGGGATCATTTTAAAGTACAGATCCGGTGATTTTGAAATATCGGAG
>JAHITG010000413.1 GCA_018817865.1 Spirochaetota bacterium | reverse complement strand
TTCTGGCCAAAGCATCAAACTTGCTGATCGCAGTATTAATATACCTTTTAAATATTTTCAGCAAAGTCCCCCCTCTGGAAAACTTCCGGTTCAACTCTATATCCCTGACAGCATATCTTTTGATCCTTTTTCTGATATTTTATAAAAGGTTCATTACTATGTCTCTTATTCCGTACAACATAAAAAAATCAAGATACGTTCTTCTTTCTCTTTTTTCAATAATATTTACAGTGCATCTTCTCATATCAAACGATACATTTTCCATAAGAAAGAAGAACGATCTTGAGATCCTTTTTTTTAACATAAACGGAAGGAGCATTCTACTTAAAACACCGAATAAGAAGATCATTCTGATAGATACGGGATATGAGTCGGACTGGTATCGTCACATCCTCCCTTATCTGGAGAGAAATAAATTCAACAGGATCCATTACCTGATCTTATCCAATATCCTGTCATCACGAAGCGAAGCCATCCCCGCTATATTACAGACCTATAAGGTTGATCATTATATCGATTCCGGGTTCATCCCGGAGTTATTCCGGTATGAACGTATCATGGAGATCCTAAGTGATAAAAAAATCCATTATAAAATATTCACCTCTTCTGATAAATTCACAATAGATAATGTGAATTTTCAGATCCTCAATCCGCCTCCAGCCTATTTTAAAAGCTTTAAAAAGGATACTTCCCCCATAAGGAACAATTCTATCGTACTAAAGATCGAGCATAAAGGAAAAACGATCCTGGTGATATCAGATATAAAAAAAAGAGCGGTTCAATACCTGCTCACAACAAAAAAAAGCAAATTACGGTCTGATATTATTTCGATAGGGGATATTCGTGATCATGACTATTTTCTATATGACCTTCTGGATCAGGTTAAACCACGTTATGCTGTCATCAATAAGAAATTTTTCCTGTCTGAAAAAAAGAGCGTGAAATTTATTGAACATACTTTAAAACAGTTTAATATAAAGTATTATTTTACAGATTCAAGCGGTGCGATCAGGATCTCACCGGGTAAAATCTTTAATATAAAAACAAGCAGATAAAAAGAGTATGGAAAAGGAAAATTTTAAAAAGATCATAACCTCCCACGTACAATTAAAATATTACTTACAGGAACAGGGGCTCTATTTAAAGAAACGGTTTGGCCAGAATTTTCTTTTTGACAAAAATATCATACAAAAGATCATACGCTTTATTCCTTTTCAGGATAATTCGATCATTGAAATAGGCCCGGGAATAGGAAACATGACACTCTTCTATGAAAAGATCGCGGAAAAGGCCATCCTGATCGAGATCGACAATGGATTGGTTAAACAGCTGAAAGAACTATTTAAAAATGAAAATAAAATAACCATTATACACGCAGACTTTATTAAACATGATCTTTTACCGGACCTTGATAAACGGAAAAAATATATCATCCTTTCCAATCTCCCCTACAGTATGGGATCCCAGATCCTTGTAAGAGCACTTCGTTACTATACTTTTATAAAAGAAGTCTATATCATGGCCCCTGAGATCTATACAAAAAAGTTCATATCAAAGGCAAATAGATATACGGACAGGCTCTCTCTCCTTTTAAACCTGCTCTTTAAAATTGAAAAACTCTTTACTGTAAATAAAAACTCTTTTTTTCCCGTACCAAAAGTAAATTCCGCATTCCTAAAGCTGGTTCCTGAAAAAAAGATCGATAATATTGAAAAAACAAAAGAGATACTGGCACTGCTTTTTAAACAGAAAAGAAGAAAACTGAAAAAAGTACTCCTGCAATCAGAAAACGGTTCAAAATTGAAAAAATATTTTGAAAAACGGGTGGATGAATTGTCGGTAGATCAGGTCAGAGAGATCATCGATCTCTGGTGATCTTTTCATCTGCCAAGCACTTTGCGGTAATAGTATGCTTCTTTGAAATTTTCCGCCCTTCTCTTTTTTCTGAAAAAGATCCCGATGACCGGTACAAGTACCATCAAGACCGGAAGACCTTTAATCATTCTTTTTATAAAATCTCTTCTTTTCATATTAATTCCATAAACCGTATATTTTTGCTTTACAGAAGGAACATCGGTTATCATGTATATGGTTGGATATAACAGTATATCCATACCGCTCGACGATCTTTTTCCCGCAATGGGAACAGAAAGTAGTTTCACCGTCTTTCACAAAAACATTCCCTATATATACAAATTTCAAGCCTTCATCCAGTGCCGTCCGTCTGGCCTCGATCAAAGTCTCAACCGGAGTAGGCGGAAGATTCTTTAATTTATACATGGGAGTAAACCGTGAAAAATGAAGAGGTATCTCTGTACCCAGATTCTTTCTGATCCACTGTACCATCTTCCGGATAAGTTTCATATCATCATTCAAAGTAGGGACAATGAGATTAGTGATCTCAAGGATAACACCCTCCTGAACACAGATCTCCAGTGATTTTAGTACAGGTTTTAAAGCACCAAAACAGACATTGCGGTAATATTCCTCTGTAAATCCTTTGAGATCAATATTTGCCGCATCCATGACTTTAGCCAGCTTCCTCATGGGAGCGGGATTAATAAAACCTGCACTCACCAGAATGTTCTTAATACCCTTTTCCCTGGCGATCAGTGCTGAATCATAGGTATATTCGTAAAAAACAATTGGTTCAGAATAAGTATAAGCAATGGATCGGCACTTCTTTTGACTGGCCAGCTCAACCAGTTTTGCAGGAGGAAGATCATAATTTCTTCCTTCTTCCGGTCTGGTCTGAGAAAGCTGCCAGTTCTGGCAGAATTTACAGCCCAGATTACAGCCGAACGTTGCCATTGAAAATGCCCGGGACCCGGGAAGCATATGAAAAACAGGTTTCTTCTCGATCGGATCGATTTGAAGCGTGGCTGGTTTGCCGTAAACCAGGGAAACAAGTTTACCGTCTCTATTCATCCGTACCTGACAGATACCCCTCTGGTCTGTTTTTAGAATACACTTAAAAGGACATAAAAGACACTGTACCGTACGGCTCATTATAAAAGAAATATACTTCCGTCTGTAGTAATGTCAAGGAATATGGAGAAAATTAAATAGTATCAAATATTGATCTTTCTTTGAAATCCCTTAGCGGATTTAAATGAATATATATTATCCTTAAATTTCAGGTTGACATTGCTTTTTTGAATATCAAGGATCAATGCATCTTCCGGATGGCGATTCCTGATCACGTTAGCCAGAAGAACTGCTTTCTCTACACCGTCCCCGCACCGGAAATTCCATACTTCATCCGGCATGGCGACCCTGGTACTGTCATAGATGGAATCATTCGAAATTGAATGCAGGGTCTTTACGATCTCCTCAAATGATTTCTCTTTTAATGCATCAATAACAACAGGATTTCTTTCAATAGAAGCTTTTATAAACGGCTCCCATTCAATACGACTCATATCCCTGAAAACATACAGAGATAAATGAGCTACCGGATCAGTTTCTGCTGTTTTATATATATATTCCATGATCTCTTCTCTGGACCATTTTTCCGAAATATTCAATCTTTGTCCTGATATATACTCCTTATCTTCACCGGGGAACCTGGGCTCCAGATGAATAAAATCCTTTAATTTTTTGAACATGGCTATGGTCCTGTCGCAGACCACGATCATCAATTTTTTGATCATCTCATCGATCTGGTCATCCTCTGTGACCCTGTTATCCCGAATATAATCTTCAATATCATTTAATACAATTCTATCTTTGACAGGTGACAGAGAGAACTCTTCCTGGTCGATCTCAGCCAGCAATGCCTGTCTCGAATCGGTAGAAAAACTGTTGGGACTGGTATGCTCATATTCAAATATCTTTTCAACTTCCATATAATAATTCTTACCCTGCTTTTGTACCTGAAATTGAAAACATTTCTGGCATTCATGATCCTGTCTTAAAAAATTGCTCAAAATCTCCGAAGAAAAATCCGCTTTTAAATAATTTCTTAACTTTTTTTTAAAGTTACTGTACGCTTCTTTATCGATCGAAGCCTCCGGGAATACAGAATGTATATACCCGGAAATATGGGAAACGATAGTAATTTGTTCGTTTTCCAGAGCTCTCCTTGCTTTTGTAGAAATAGATGTCCCGTTAAACCACATGTTTTTAGTCACAATACGCCTGTTATTTGTCAAGATCCCTTTTTCCAGATCAATATAATTTTGTGAATGCAGCGGAGTAGCAATTAAATAAATATCCCCCA
>JAHITG010000412.1 GCA_018817865.1 Spirochaetota bacterium | reverse complement strand
TGTACCTGCTGAACCTTTACCTGGTCAGGAGACGGAGCGACATGGTGTGCTGTTACCGGAGAAGACGGCTGACTCATCTCATAGGAAACCGGTGCAGGTCCCCCTGCTGAGACAACATCTTTAATAAAGGAGACAGGATACATCTGGATCAGGGTACTGGAGACCAGTCCTTCAATAGTTAATGTACTTGAGATCCGCGCGATCTGGTCACCGGTAGGCAGCATAACCTTGGATGGTCCGCTTACAATTTCGACATTCGGCGGTGTTGTCTTTATAGCCTTCTTCATCTTGTCAGAGATCACGTTCAACCCGGCACTATTGATCTGGCTTACAGCTTCACCTAATGCACTTATATACAGGTCATTCAGATCAGCTGGGGGTGAAGTGCCTTCCTGGCCCATCATAAGATCAGCAATAACACTGCCATCCTGTTTCTTCATCAGGAACAATGTCTCGGCTGCAACTCCTTCCGTATAGTCTATCCGTATCTGCAAGTATTCTCCGGCCAGTTCGGACCGTATCTCCGCAGGTGACTTAACATCAAGATGAGCATCAGACAGGTCCACTTTCTTAGTAACAATAGTTGTTAATGTGTTACTGGCATTGATCATCTGCTGATTAATAATATTCATGAATGCCTGCTTTTCAGATTCACTCAGGGCTCCGGTATCGGCAACCATTGCCGGAGCAGGACCGGATTCAGGCGCCATTTCATCTACACCCTGTAGCAGCGCATCTATTTCTTCTTGTGATAATGATCCATCGCTCATTCTTCTTCACCTCCTTTTTTCAATTCTTCCAATAATTCATCGGAAAATTCTTCAACCACACTGGTTATCTGTACGGCTTTCTTAGGCCCTACGATACCGGGTCTGGCTTTATACTTCATCTTGTCCGTAACATTTACGTTCATCTCACTGTTTATTTTCGTATTTGTCAGATTAACAATGTCTCCGGGCTGTAAACTTAATATATCACGAACAGCTATATCTATGCTCCCTAACTCCACGATCAAGGGTAATGCGACATTTTCAAGACGTTTTCTTATTATCTCCATGTTCTCTGTGGTAGTCCCTTTTCGAATACTCGAATACCAGTACTGAGCTGACAGTTTTGAGATAATCGGTTCAATCGTAATATACGGGATACAGAAATTCATCATTCCTTCCACATCACCCACTTTTGTCTCCAGGGTGATAAGAACGACCATATCATTAGGCGGAACGATCTGAGCAAACTGAGGATTGGTCTCAATATTGCCAAGACGGGGACGCAAGTCAATAACCGTTGACCATGATTCTCTTAAATTACTTAAAATCCTTACTATAATATTTTCCATTACTGATAATTCAATATCAGTCAATTCACGGTTTATCTTGATGGGCTCACCGGCCCCGCCGAAGACCCTGTCGATGATCGTAAATGTGATAGAAGGGTCTATCTCCAGAACAGCGCTCCCTTTTAACGGATCCATATTGACAATACCGAGGGTTGTCGGATTGGGTATGGAACGAATGAACTCTTCATATGTCAGCTGGTCCACAGATGCCACATGAACAGATACAAGGGTCCTAAGCTGTGCCGATAACGAAGTAGTTGTCAATCGGGCAAAGGTCTCATGCATCATCTGGAGGGTTCTGATCTGATCTTTGGAAAATTTATCAGGGCGCTTAAAATCATAGATCTTTACTTTTTTCTGCTCTCCGGAATCCTTTACCTCTTCGGTATCAACTTCTCCGGTCGAGATCGCAGACAACAGCGCATCAATTTCATCTTGTGATAAAATTTCCGTCATTTGTTTTTTACCTTCATTGAATTAATACTAATAAATAATAATCTTTTTTCCATTTTTTTTAAATATCCAATTTAATGAGTCAATTATAACCCATCACTGTCATTCACCCTAAAGGGTGAATCTTATTCTCAATTAAACTGTTTCTTCATTTTGAGATTCCCGCTTCCGTCCCCCGAAATTGTTTTATAAACAATTTCGGGGTTTTAATCCCGGGAATGCTCTGCATTCCACGGGACGGGAATGACAAATGCGTAAAAACAACCTTTACATCACGGTAATGGATTTAAAATAAACATCCTGAATCTTTCCCGATTGTAATCTCTGGTTTATCTCTTCTCTGATCTCTATCTTTAAATTACGCTTACCTTCCGGAGAATCAAGGTCACTCTTGCTCTTGCCGGATAAGACAATATTGATCAGGTCGCTGATCTGGGGACGCCTCTTGCTGATCTCGGCTGCAAGTGTAAGCTGCCGTTCTGCATAAGCAAGGATCACATTCACTCTGATAAAATGAGGCTCTTCATCGTCTCCCCGGATATTTATTGTAAATTCACCGAAATCCACTGATTCATAGGGAGCAGGAGGCGGTATCTGGATCTTTCCACCGATCTCCCGTATTTTATCTTTATTCACATGTGAAGAGACCAGGTAGGAGATCCCTACCGATATCAGAATGATCAATACTGCTAATATGGAATAACCGAGTATTTTAGTTAACTTTGTTTTTATAAATGTTAATATTCCCGGTTTCGCCGATTCCTCAGCTACTTCCTCTTCTTCTTCATCTATTAAAGATTTTTCTTCGTCAGGCATTATATTACCTCCTGTTGTATTTTATATACTATACTATTCAACTTCAATACTTTCTTCAGGACCTTTGAGAACATATTTACAGATTTGCCTCTTCCCAAAGCAGTATGATCTCTATTCTTCTATTCAGGGCTCTCTCTTCCGGAGTATCATTTGTA
>JAHITG010000036.1 GCA_018817865.1 Spirochaetota bacterium | reverse complement strand
CAAACTCGGCCACCCCGATACTGGCCGTGACCTTAAGCTCAATATTTTTACTTCCCATCTTATATGTCAGCTTATTTTTAGCAATGGTTTCTCTTAATTTTTCAGCCAGAGACTTTGCTCCATCCAGAGAAGTCTCCGGAACAACAATAACGAATTCTTCGCCCCCGTAGCGGGCTGCCAGATCACTTTTTCTGATGGTCTTCATGATTATTTTTGATATCGTCTTCAGGACCAGGTCCCCGGCGCGATGGCCGTAATTATCATTAAAGATCTTGAAGTGGTCGATATCAAGCATGAGGAGGCTTAACGGATTGCTGTACCTGCCGGCTGAATGGACGCTTTTATTAAGAAAGTTTTCAAAGAAGTTATGGGTATAGAGGCCTGTCAATCCGTCAGTAATAGCTTTCTTATATAATATAGCATTTTCGATGGAGATCCCGGACTGGCGGGATATGACTTCCAGGACCCTCAGGTCATCCTTTGTAAAGAGCCCGCTCACAAGACGGTTATCCAGGTAGATCACTCCCAGCATCTCCTCTCTTCCCATCATGGGAAGACAGAGGGCTGACTTGATCCCGTACCGTATGATGCTGGATTCCTTCTTCCATTCTTCATCCAGGGAGGCATCTTCAATGATCAACGGCTTCTTCTCCTTTTCCACTCTGGAAATAATACTTTTGCTGGTATGGAAGGTCTCTAATTCAACCTCATCTTCTTTCAGATTTTTTGCCACTTTTATATCCAGCACCTTCTCTGCTTCTTCATCATCGGGGTAGAGCAGGAGCATCCCTCTTTCCGCTCCCACCAGTTCAATGGCTTTTACAGTGATCTTTTCCAGGAGCTCTTCAAGATCGAGGATGGAGCTGAAATACCGGCTGGTCTCAAGTACGGTTGTCATCTCCCGCTCGCTCTGAAGGCGTTCCTTTGATGAGACTTTAAGGGTTTCGTCTTTCAGATCAAGCCCGATCCTGCTTCCGCATCTTTTAACATACTCTTTCGCACCGATAACCTGAAAGAGTTTATATGCCTTATGCCAGTAATAGGAGGCTCCTTCGATGCGTTTACTCTTTTCAAGAAGGTTTCCGTATTGATAATAGGCTTTTGCCAGCTCAAACTGTCTGCCGATCTTACTGCTTAATTCAATACACTTCTCAAAATACTTCTTTGCTTTTCTCCTTTGATCTGTAAGCGCATAATATTGAGCCTTTACCCGTAATGCCGGGACATACTGGGTGGTCCAGGCTCTTGACTTTTTAACAGCATCGTTACAGAGCTGTTTGAGCTTTTTTAGATCACACCTGTTTATTCCTTTTTTCCCGTACTTCTCCCTGTATTGCTCAACATGAATTTCAGCCCGAATTGAGTAGAGGTGGACCGTATAGTTCTTCAGAAATTCATGTTTTTCATTTATCTCTATGGCTTTGTTGCAGTATTCAAGGGCATTCTTCCAGTCCATTTTTTCAAAATAGAGCTGAGCCATTCCGGTATACATTCCAAGCAGGGGAAAATCCTGTTTCTGTTTTGTTGCAATAATATATCCTCTCTTGATGCATTTTTCAGCCAGGTCCAGTTCTCCCTGCTCAATGTATGCTTCTATCATGTACCCGAGACAGCTGGTAATACCGAAATCATCTTTAATATCTTCACTTATCTTCAAATATTCCAGGAGGTTGTCAAGGGCTTTTTTATAGTCCCCTTTATAAATACAGCTAATTCCGATTCCCTGAAGGGTCATCCCGAGATTCCATATATCTCCCAATCTCCTGAATTTTTCAAGGGCCTCCTGCTGGATCTCAATGCTTTTGTTGTATTCAGCTTTGAACTGATGATAATACCCGAAAAGCTGAACAGCCTGTGCAAGCTTTTGTTCTTCATTCAAATCCCTCAGGATCTCTATGGCCTTCTTGTGGAATTTTAATGACCTCTTGAAGAGAGGAATGGCCATTAAAAGAGAGGCATAGGCGCTGGTGATATGTCCCAGTTCTTTGCATTTTCCCAGACGGGTCTTGGCAAGATTGAAATCGTGCAGGACGATGTTCAGAAATTTCATTATATCGTTCAGGACATACATCCAGCTTAAGACATTGCTGGCATCGATGATCTCTTTGTCTGTCGTAAGGGCCTTTTTCACCTTTTTCTTCATGTAATCTACGGGTGTGATCATATGAAAAATGTGAATAATCAATTCTTTGAAAAGAGAAACAACAACTTCCTGTTTCTTCAGGGGAAGTTTTTCACCCAGGAGCTTTAATCCCCTGATCATGGTCTGCTCACAGTTATCCCAGTGTCCCATCTTAAAATTTGCCGCACCGATAGTATGATATATTTTAGCTTT
>JAHITG010000411.1 GCA_018817865.1 Spirochaetota bacterium | reverse complement strand
TATAGGAAACTTCAGCTGTCTCATAACTTTCCACAAGGCCGTTGGGCTGCTGCTGATTCTTGAACCAGTTGTAACAGGCCTGCTCGACCGTCAAAGACTTTGAAAATTTCCTCAGGATCCTTTCAAACTGGTCACTATCGTAAAAAAAGATCCTTCCCCTCTGCCTGTCAAAATAGAAATCCTGCTGAGCAGAGAGCCCGGTAAAAAAAACCAGGATCACTACAAATATAATAATCGCCTTTTTCATTAACCGCCTCATTTCTGAATATATACTTAAAAAATTAAAATAAACGGGGCTAAAGCCCCTTGCTACATTAATAATGAAAAACTCTATGCTTCCCGAAAAAAATACTATTAAATTTTTTCTATTCGTTCCTGTAGGGACAAGGCATGCTTCCAATACCCGGAGGGTGCTTGTCCCTACAAAAATGCATAATTTAACCTCAATTCTTAAAAATAATGTCATCCAAATAAAAGTCTACACGGGATTGTGTCTCGATATCGCTGTTCATGCTAAAGATCAGTTTGTTGACCCTTTCCAGATCCAATCCCTTGAAATCTTCCAGGAGGATCCTCACTTCCTGCCACCTCTCAAACTTCCTGATAACCGTGACAGGGACTTTCACGCTTTGACCGGTCGGTAAAGAGATATCACCCATCTCAACATAGAATTTCACCCGGTCCGGTACGATATTTATAAAAAATGATATATATTTATAACCTGACACATCCCTCTTCTGAGGAGCATTATTGCCCTGGGCGTCCTTTTCGATCTCAGGTCCAAAATTAAAGGCCATCCAGATATATCCCTCTTTGATCTTATCATGGGTTATAATGACTTTAAGACTTCTCACTCCGCTGTTAAACTGGAGATACGTAAGATCATTGGTCACTGCATCTCCATTGCCCGCTCCGCATCCGGTATACCCATCCAGCAGGTTGGGATTGTAGGTATCCTCAAAATTGTGTACCACTGTAGAAGATAATGCCGTACCAGGTGCACCCTTATCAAACTTTGGTGCGACCAGAGTATCCGGTGTCTCACCGCAGTTCAAGATGAGTACGATAAATAATATTAAAAATAAACACCTTTTCATCATGCTTCCTCGAATAAATTAATAAAAGGTAGCCGCAAGGTGCTTGTCCCCGAAGGGGATAGCTTGCGTTTATTATAAATCCATAAGAACCGCAGGCTGAAGCCTGCGACTACCACCATTAACAGACCTAAAGGTCTGTTGCTACATTTTGGCATTTACCAGATCGCTTTCAATGAATAATAGAGCTGTCTGGGTGTTAAAATATCTGCCCCTCCTGTACCGCTGAGAGCAACGCTCATGATCCCGTACCACTGCTCATGGGAATAATTATCCGGCTGGTCAGCACGGCCCCCTCCTCCTTCAAATCCGTGAACGTTAGGGTCTGAACCTGACCCCTTCCACCACTCATCGCTGTAAGCCATGATACACCCACCCACGCAGGAGTCAGAATTGGCTGCGATCTCATTCCAGAGCTGGACGGTCCAGCTGGCCTGAACATCCTCATAGGTCCTGCTGTTGTTGCCGTCATAGGCATCTACCCCGTACTCCGTCAATATCAGAGGCTTGGTGCTCTTTACCTTGTAATTGTCAAAAACGGCGCCGAAAGTGGGATAGACATCCCGGTAGCAGTTCGCACCCCAGACATCCAGGTAGATCATGGATGCATCATCGGTCTTGTTCTGAGCAATGCCGATCGTCCCCACTCCGCCATCCGAAGTATGGCCGCCATTGGGATACATGGTGGGATGGAACATTCCTCCTTCCGCTTCATGAGCTGCCTTTGCCAGCTGATTGATAAATGCATAAAAGGCATTAGTTGATACGGAGAGGCTTAAATTATACTCATTCCCGATCCCCCACATCAGAACAGCAGGATGGTCCTTGAATGAATTTACATAGGCCTTAAAATTATCAATGGTAATCTGTTTTAAAGCATCGCTGGAAACTACCGTATTGGCATTAAAGCCGAATCCCATAATGACCATGATATTGTTCCTGTGGCATTCATCCAGAAATGCACGGCTGTTCACTTCCTTCCATGTCCTGATAGTATTGCATCCCATGCTGCTCAAGTAGGAAAGATCCCTTTTATAGATATTGGCATCATTAAAAAAATCATAATTTGAGGGTGTATAACCGATGGGTGTGGGCTGATACCCCACGCCTTTTGCCACATACTTTTTATCATTTACATAGATCTCCCGGCCCTGAACTACTACTTTGGAATGGGCCCGGGGTGCATAGATCAGATCAGCCGGATCCACCGGATTTTTACCGCTGCACCCGGTGAAAAAAGAAACGATCAAAAATAATAATAGTATTCCTGTTATCTTTTTCATATTAAAACATCACCTTATATGTCATGCTGATCTCATTCATCCTCTCTTTCAGCATATCAGCTCTCATAACAGCATCCATGTACTTCTCGTACTTGTCATTAAATTTTCCATCTATAACAATATACTGGTATTTCAATTCTATCGAAGAGAGTCCGAAAAATTTTACGATCCTTGCCCCGAGATAGTAATCCCATGGGATCCCGATCTCCTTATTGTAATCCAGGGGTGAAACCCTGTATTCCCAGGACTCGTCATAGCTTCCGAACTGGGGAACTTCCCAGTCATCGATCAGGAACATGCATCCGATCAGAAAATCATCCTGCTTGCGAAATTCAATATAAGAAGAATAATTCTCCGTCCACGGAACCACGGCCACATCAGTGGGCCATTCAGCCTGCTTTATGCCGGTATCAAAATAGAGGATAATTTTATAGGGAGCAAGATGATTTGAAATAAGCTTTGTACTGAATTTATGAAGTTTGCACGGATAAAGTCCTTTTCCAATACCGAATATGGTATATTTATTCTCATTCCAGTCAAACAGGACGGGATTGTCCGTATATGTGGGATAATCCGTGTATTGATATGAACATTTTACAGCCAGAGGCGCATCTTCTATAAAATTGGCATTCCAGTGGGAGATGGAGGTGGGCCGGGTCGTATCCCAGGTGATCGAGCCTTCAATGATCCTTGCTTCCCTGTTATCATAAACCAGCGGAGCTGAGAGAAGGTTGTTGAATAAAGGGCCGTAATGAGGCTTCCTTTCATCATATTTAGCCGAAAATGTAAGGGCCCTGACGGGGCTGACCCTTGATTCCACGGAATACTCTTTCCGGTTCCCGGCATATTTATCCGCATTCTCGTACATGAGGATCAGCTTTAAAAGATCAGGAAATATGGCAGAGGTCTCAAGTTTAGCACCGTAATAATAGGCATCCTGGGTCACATCATATTTCGCCAGCTCAAACTGGAGGGAATGATAATAGGTATTGACCTTGGTATCAAGGGCGATCACCCGTTCATTATAAATATATTGCGAATTGGGGAATTCAGGGAAGGTAAAAATCCCTTCTACATATTTTTTTGTAAGGTCATAGACCGTAATGTTATTGGCGTCAGAGAGGTCAAGATAGGGAGTAGTCCGTTCCTGGTAGATCAGGGTGGGCTCGATAAAAGAAAATTTTCTGGCGTATTCCATGTAAACAGTGGACTGATTAACCAAGGCAGGGGTCTGGCCTACGCCGACAAAGAGACCTTTTAAGAATTTATTGCCCGTCACTTCTACGCCAACCGGCGAATAGATCCCGAGGTACCGGGATAACTGCAGATCCCAGTCGCATTTATACAGAGTTAAAAGGTCCGTGGATTCCCTGTGCCCGCGCCATTTATACAGATAGGAATTGAAATAATCAGAATAAAAATTGAGGTCAACATAAGAGATAAAAGTGGATATCCTCTTCTTTTTAATGTCCGTGAGGTCTACAAAATAGTCTTTCCCTTCGGGATTGTACATGTCCACTTCCAGGCCCACTCTTCCCTTATAATAATTCTTTGCATGAGTAAGGCCGAAATCGAGCATCAGGTTGTGGTCCTGATCGATAATACCGTAAGGAATTCTTACTGTTTCCAGTTCATCGGAGCTGTTATAAATATCGACCTCTTTATTCTTCTGGAGGTTGCCCCGGAGCTCCATCTCATAAGTACCCCTGACAGTCACTTCTGCGTTCAGGAATGAGGGAGTACAGATAAGCAGGCTAAGAATAATGATAAAAAAATTTCTTCTATCCAAATCACTTATCCTTTAATTCGAAGATCTTATCCATTAATTTATGCGAGATCTCATCATACATCAGGTTCATCATCCGGGCATTGATCTGGCTTTTTATGGAATCAGCATAAACCTTTTTAGCTGTCTTTATATCCACTAAAAAATAAGTTACTTCCAGCATCTCTTTATTAACAGTGAAACCGCCTCCCCCGACAAACCGGACTCCGGCTTTTTTCAGTACATCAAGAGACATCTTTTCATCTTTATCCATTATATCATATATAATTATGCTTTCATCTTTATCTTCGATAATATCGATAATTTTTTCGGGTATCTCCTCTTTTAAATAGTCCGCTTTTGTGTTTTGCTCCTGATTTTTAAAACGGGCGATCGAGATAAGAACTTCATTCTTTTCCGTTTTAACCGGTTCGATCGTCGTCTCTTTCTTTTCTGAAGAGGAAAGCCCAGGAAGGCTCATCTCCAGATTGATATTATGGATCTGGCCGAAAGTGCTGTTTTCTGAATTTAAGTTAAAAGCATAATTGATCCTCAGGTCCGAGCCAATACTCTTTATATTATACAGGATCCCGGCTCCAATGGATAATCCGCCCGTGTCCACTCCCAGCTTATAACCGGTCCTTAGGAAGAGGAGATTAAGCAATTTATATTCCAGTCCTATGTTTTCAACAGTCTGGCCGTAAAAATAATAGGAGAAATCCACTGCAGCCAATAGGTCCCTGTCTAAAAACCTATGGCTCACACCGGCTGAAACACGGGTCGGGGAAGAGCTTTCACCTGTCGCTGATTGAGGGAAACTGCCGATATCATTGAGGGAAAGCCCGATCTGGAAGTCCCTTGTCAACTGATATAATCCGCCTGCATCAAATGCAAAAAAGGAAACATTTTCATTTACTGCTTTTTGAAATCCGCCTTTGATACTTATTCCTGCACTCAAATCTCTGCCGAACATCCGTCCAAAACTTCCGATTATCAGCAGGTCATGATTCTGTGCTTCAAATAAAAGATCGCCGTTATCATCATAAATATCATCCGAAGGAATATAAAAATAGTTCAGACCCAGACCGATGACCCCTGTTTCTGCGGATAGCGGATAGGTAAAAGAGAGTTCTTCAGTCTTTGCCGAGAAGAGGCCTGAATAGTGGTTGAGCCCGATATTAATAGTGCTGATAAAGGCAAGCCCTGCCGGATTATAAAAGAGACTCCCTGAAGTGCCTTCCACGGCCGTATAAGCTTCGCCCATGCCCCTTGCCGAAGCATAATTCTTTATCATGAGGGATTCAAATCCTGCCGGATAACTGCCTGCGAGACAAAGTTGAGCCGATAAAAATATAAAAATTAGGGCTATTGTTTTTTTCATAATATGATGCTCCCTGTAAATGAATTTAGATAAAAATTCACTGTCATAAAAAGATGACGACATTTATTCATTGTTACAAAGTACTTATAGTAGGGACAAGGCATGCCTTGTCCCTACATTATCTTCAAATCCTTTTTAATCTATCTCCGGAAATAGACATTTTTGTAACCATCAATACCGGCGCCTTTGATATAGATCACATAAGTGCCGTCAGGCAATTGCGTGCCGGCTTTATCGCCGTACCAGAGTATTGGCTGTGCCAAAGAGCTGTACGGCCCTTTCGCGATCTCTGTGATATACTGCCCGCTCAGAGTATAGACTTTTACGGAGACCTCTTCATTAGCACTAGCTGTCGGATCCGACGGATTGATATATATCTTGACTGCTTCCCCGGCTTTAGGATAATTATTCCATAAGACGATCTTTTCACCAGTTGACGAATTACCTGTAAGAGTAATGGTCAGATCCGTTCCCGTATCAATATACCCGTTCTTATCCGGAACATGGGCCGGATGAGAAGGATTGGTGATACTGGTCTCTACCAGAAAAGTGCCCGGTGTCAAGCCAGTCGTGTCCCAACTGTACGAATAAATACCGCCTGCTACACCTATCATATTAGCATCTTTTACAATATCAGCCCCGGCTGAAGTGATCGTGATCTTTGCATCGGCCCCGACAAGATAATTATTCTCCCGGATCGATATCTTTACTGTATCACCGATATTGTATTGGTCATCATCATCCGTTCCTACTTCAGAGTTTATACTTGAGATCTTTAAAGTATTTATGATATTCACAATCAGGTCTGTGCCGGAATTGTTAAATCCATCCATATCATTTGTCTTACCTGCCTTCTCCAACCGGGTTTCGAGACCGTAAGCCCCGTTCGTTCTTCCGGTAGTATCCCAGATATAAAAATACTTGCCACCGCCCGCTTCATTCATGTTGATATTGGTGACTCCAGTCACACCAGTAGGCCTTACATCAAGATGGCCGGTAGCGCCGGTAGTATTGTTCAGCTCATTGATCCATACATAGACAGGTGTGCCTTCTAAATAAGTATTATCCGAATCCGTCAAGTAGTTGTTATTGTATGTCCCCATGGAGGAGATATTTAATGCATCTATAGAAGAGACGATCTTAATATCATCTATTGCAAAACGTCCAATTCCACCTGCATCATAATGAATAGAAATTGCAGCAACACTGGTAATACTAAAATTATTTTCAATGTTTGTAAAATCTGCCAAAGGAATACTAATTAAATTCCACCCGGGTTGAACTAAATTGGTTCCACCATTATAATTTTTAAAATAGACCCATCCATTATTTTCCCAAAAACATTCAAGTTTTACTTTATCAATACTCATTGGACCGGGATATTGAGAATTATTAGTTTCCTTGATCCAAAACTCTAATCTATTGTATGTAGAATTGTTACTGAGATTTCTTCCCTTATAATAATGAGCAGCATTTGTAACTGCATTAGTAATTTCTGTGAAAAAGGTACAATGTCTATCTATAGGAGCATGAACATTTGATCCTGCAATTAAAAATCCTCCAGTACCATTTTTTACAAAACCTGAATCGCCTGCATCTGCCCATACCCAGACTGTATTGGAACTATCTGTGCCCCCTCCGGTCCAATAACCAAGATTATTTGTTCCATTCCCTACTACAGGTGGCCATATGACTCCAGGCTCAAAATCATCAATTACTAAATCAGCTATTGTATTTCCTAAAAAGAGAATAAGCAAGCAGAATAATATAATAATAATGCGTTTTATATTCATAAATGTCCTCCTGAAAAGGGCTTTTTATAAAAATAATTCAAATTACTGAAATGTTTCAGTATATTTATAGTATAATACAAATTTCTATAAATGTCAAGTGAAAAAAGATCTTTTTGTGCCTTGCCCCTTACAATGGATTCCAGCTTTCCAGGCTGTTGCAAAATTTATATTTATGCTACCGTAAAATGTAGTAAGGGCATTTAGGCCCGTCTATGGAAAAAAAATAGCTTATTTTAAGCGGGGCTAAAGCCCCTTGCTACATTATATTTAGTTATCACTTGTAGGGACAAGGCATGCCTTGTCCCTACTTACCTCTGGAAATTATTATTTATCGTCTTTGCGGCGTAGCTGCGGGAACAGGATGGTGTCACGGATACTGGCCGTGTTCACAAGGATCATGATGATCCGGTCCACACCGATCCCGAGCCCTCCTGTAGGAGGCATGCCGTATTCAAGCGCGGTCACAAAATCATGGTCCATGGGATGCGCTTCCATGTTCCCCTCCTTCCTCTTCTTCACCTGCTCTTCAAAACGCAACTTCTGTTCTACAGGGTCATTCAGCTCGGAAAACGCATTACCCACTTCACGGCCTGCAATATACGGCTCAAACCGTTCCACCAGTTCGGAATTGCCCGGTTTCCCCTTGGCAAGAGGTGAAAGTTCTTTTGGATAATCCAGGATAAAAGTAGGCTGTATCAGATTCTCTTCGACCTTCTCCTCAAAGACTTCATTAATGATCTCCCATTTGGTCATCTTTGCAGAGACCTTTACACCTGCTTTCTCCGCTGCCTTTTTAACATCTGGGGTCTTTTCTATCTTTGAAAAATCAACTCCACAGTACTCTTTTACTGCATCCAGAAAAGTGATCCTCTTCCACGGCCTTTTGAAATCAAGCGTAACATCCTGGTAATCTATCTTTAAACTTCCTTTAACCTCTTTAACAAGCGAACAGATAAGGTCTTCGCATATCTCCATCATATCATTGTAATC
Source organism: Spirochaetota bacterium (assembly GCA_018817865.1). Lineage (GTDB taxonomy): Bacteria > Spirochaetota > JAHITG01 > JAHITG01 > JAHITG01 > JAHITG01. Next base: position 3,530 of record JAHITG010000411.1, on the reverse strand, counting down.
CGCATAAGCCTGGTACAGTTCCAGCATGGTAAATTCCGGATTATGGCGCGTGGAGATCCCTTCATTCCTGAAATTCCTGTTCAATTCAAAGACCTTTCCAAATCCTCCCACGATCAGCCTCTTCAGATAAAGTTCCGGTGCTATCCTCAGGTAGAGGTCCATGTCCAGTGCATTATGATGGGTCATGAACGGCTCTGCATAAGCTCCGCCGTAAACGGACTGCATCATGGGAGTTTCAACCTCCAGAAACCCCTTCTCCTGAAGAAAATTCCTCATAAACTGAACCGCCCTGCTTCGTATCTTAAAGCTCTCCTTTATATCATCATTCATGATAAGGTCCAGGTATCTCTGCCTGTACCGCGCCTCTATATCGGACAGGCCATGCCATTTTTCCGGTAACGGCAGCAGAGATTTACTCAGCAGCTGAAAATCAAGGACCTTTATGGTGATCTCCTCTGTCCGGGTTTTAAATACCTCCCCCTCCACACCGATGATATCACCCATATCCAGCGTCTTAAAGAGTTTCAGTTTCTCTTCTCCTACAAAATCCAGCCTGACATAGATCTGGATCATACCGGTGCTGTCCTTGATATGGCAGAATCCCGCTTTTCCCTGCATCCTCATCAGCATAAGCCGGCCCGCTACCTTGACCTTTTTATTCTCCAGATCACTGAAATTATCTGTAACCGTCTTTGCTTCATGCGTTGCTTTATAGATATTCGGATAGGGGTCAATATTCTCCTTTTTCAGTTGTTCCAGCTTCTCTACTCGTATCTTCCTCAAATCAAGATCTGACATTTAAACTTCTCCTTTCTGCAAAATTATTTTAAACCTGTCCGGCAGATCAACCTCGAAACTCATCTCCTGTCTGGTCCGCGGATGGATAAATGTAATCTTTTTTGCACACAACATCAAGCCCAATCTGTGAAATCCTGTCCTCCGTTTTGAATACAGATCATCACCTGCGATCGGATGCTTCAGATAATTCATATGAACCCTTAACTGATGGGTCCGGCCGGTAAGAGGCATCAATTTAATGAAGGTCGCATTCTTTAATACCCTGAGAACCTCATACTTGGTCAGAGACTCCTTTCCGTCCGTGATGAGTACGGACATCCTCTTACGGTTTAAAGGATTCCGGCCGATCCTGGTGCTGATCACTCCGTTATCATCTTTTACTATTCCATTGACAATAGCAACATATTCCTTCGTCACTGTCCTGTGTTTGAATTGATCAATGACGTCTTCCTGTGCGATCTCATTCTTGGTAACGATCATTACTCCGCTTGTATCTTTATCGAGCCGGTGGACAAGTCCCATCCTGCTTAAATTAGTGTTCCTTTTCATTTCAGGAAATAAAAAGAGCAGACCGTTCACAAGTGTATGCTCATAATGTCCCTGGGCCGGATGAACTACCAGCCCCATCGGCTTATTAATGACAATGATATCATTATCATTATAGAGTATCTCAAAATATATCTTTTCTGGCGATGTTTCAAGTCTTTCACCCACTTCAACGGGAATATTGAATTGAACAATGCTTCCTTCTTTTACTATATAACTTGCCTTTACCGGAACATCATTTACCAGGATATTCCCGTCCAGGATAAACTTCTGGATCTTTGTCCTGGAAAAGACCTGATTACATTCTTCGTACTTTTCTTCATTCTCTTCAAAATATTTGATCGCAAAATGATCGATCCGCTGTCCGGATGACTCTTTATCCACCTGCGTATCAAAGTTGATATATGGTTTATTCATCATATATAAAAATATCGTTCAATTCTCTGAAATACTCTTTATAATCCAGACCATATCCCACAATAAAACTATCCGCGATCTCAAATCCTTTATAATCTATAGGCACCTCGATCTTTCTCCGGGATGGCTTATCCAGCAAAGCACAAATCTTGATGGTACTTGGATATTTAAAGTCATTCAGATATTTAATAATAAAATCAATAGTATATCCGGTATCTACAATATCCTCTACAATGATAACATACTTATCTTTTACATCTGTCTTAAGGTCTTTTATTATCCTCACATGTCCGGTTGAATCAGTCCCCTCATAACTGGCAAAAGCAATAAAATCGATCATGGTCGGGATCTTGAGATAAGAGACCAGATCTGAAAGGAAACGGAAGCTTCCTTTCAAATTACTGATAAGCACCACTTCTGAATCTTTGTAATCTTCCTCTATTTGGGATGCAATCTCCCGGATCTTGCCCTGGATCTGATCAGTTGAGAGGAGTATCTTGCCAAGCTTTTTATAATATCCTTTTGCTTTCATATAAATTTATCCTTATTTGATCTGATCAAAAAAAAGATTCCCCGCTTTAATATCATGAACATTCTCCCCCTGATCCCCTGCAAGGAGCTTCTGGACAATAGCTTTTACCTGCATATCATTGTCAGAATAAGAGGAGAGTATAAGCGGCACCTGATCTAACTCTTTAATATTGTAAGGATGAAGAAGATTAAGAACTATAATATTTGTATTTTTCGTCCGGATCAATTTCACCAGTTTTTCATGGGCTTTGCTCTGTACGCCAATAATAATAACACTCTTATTGTCAATGGTATTCATCACCTGATCAATATCCTCTTTTCCCGGATTACCGGTTATGGCGGATCGTATCTTAAGATATTTTAAATTCTTATACCGGATAAACTTTTTTAATTCATTATACAAGATCGGTTTTGATGATATAGCGATAAACTTTTGGTCTGTCATATCAATTTTATCCAGTAAAGGAAGCCATTTTTTTGTATCCCTGTCTACATTAACCGTATCTATTGAAAGTGCAAAATTTATCTTCTTGTGTTCTTCATTGTTTATACTTTTAAGATCCTGCTTCTTTAATGGATCGATCGAAAAATATGTTCCGGAAAAATAATTAGCTTTATTATTTCTTTTATAAAGCAGTGCTTTATATCGCAATATTTTATTTAAGGACTTTTTCAGCCGATCTCGAAATACTTTATCTTTTTTGTATTTCAACTTTAAAAACTCCATGATCTTCATTATCTGCCCGGGGGCTTGATTAACAAGCACGATATCAACCCCGGCCCTTAAGGATTTATATACGATCTCATTCATCGGCATTAACCCGGTTATGGGAGGGACGTTCATTTCATCTGTTATGATCAATCCTTTATATCTGTTTCTGCCTATCAGATACTTATTCAATATCACTTCAGATATGGATGCCGGCTGAAAATAAAAATCCTTATAATTATTTTTGTCCATATGCTCCATATATTTTACAATGGATGGTATTGCTGCATTCGCGATCATAACTCCATTCTCATAACTTCTCATCAATCCTGTAAAAGGCTTCAGGTCATTATTCTTAAGAATGGTATAATCAACCTCATTCACCGGCATAGTGACATGAGGATCCTGCTTCATCCTGCCTATTCCCGGATAATGCTTGATCACGGGAATAACATTATTGATAACATGTGCTTTAATGAATTCTGAGGCCATTGCGATCACAGTATTCGGATCTTCACTGAATGCACGC
>JAHITG010000410.1 GCA_018817865.1 Spirochaetota bacterium | reverse complement strand
TATCCCAAAGTGACTTTGGTATTTGAGGCCATTCTTCCGATGCGAATGATCTGTCCATTCCCGGGGCTTTGTTCACTGCAAACAGGGCTGCCTCGATGGGGATAGTGCCGGCTCCGCAGAGGGGATCTGCCAGAATAGAAGAGAAAGAGACCCGGCTTAGTATGACCAGAGCGGCAGCGAGTGATTCTTTTAAGGGTGCTTCTCCGGCTTTGGTCCTGTACCCGCGTTTATGAAGGCCTGCCCCGGTGGTATCGACTGTAAGCAGTGCATTATCTTTTGATAAGCTGATCTGCACTTTATACAGCGGGCCGTCTTCTTTAAAGACTCCGCCGGGATATTTACGCTTCATAGCTTCGATGATCGATTTTTTCACAATGGATTGACAGCTTGGCACATGTGTTAATTTTGACCGTACGGATTTCCCGACCACATGAATTATTCCATTTTGAGGGATCAGCTCTTCCCAGGCGATCGCCAGTGTTCCTTCATAAAGCTGATCAAAATCAGAAGCATGAAATCCCCCCATATTAATGACTACCCTTTCAGCTACACGCAGAAAGATATTACAGAGGGCGATCTCTTTCTCATCCCCTGAAAAATGGACCATGCCGTTCTCTTTTTTAAAATCTTTTATTCCCAGCCGCTGAAGTTCTCTCTCCACGATACTTTCAAGGCCAAAAGAGCACAGAGCGATCAGATTATATTTTTTTTTACAAGACGGTTCCATGATTTTTTTACCAATAATATCTAAGGAAGTTCCGATTTATTAAAATATCAAAATGATCTTTCCTTATTTAATATAATTTTCTATTGTATCAGCAGAAAGTTTTATGGAGCCTTCTACTGTTTCAATTATATCTTTAAACCATTTCTCCCTTTTTGACCTGTTCTTATCAGGATCGTTTAATATCTTTTTTACGGTCTTTTTTAACTGCCTGACCTTTGTAAATTCTCCTGCCTGAAATTTAATATACTGTGAGGGGTTTTTCCTCATTCTGCTGATATTTTTATCTATGATGTCGGTTATCTGAATGATAGGTTTATTAAAATAACAGAAATCAATCACTACAGATGAGAAGTCGGATATTAAAAGATCAGCAGAGGAGAAATAATACTTCACCTTCTCCTCTTTTTTCAGATGGGAAGCATATTTTAAATATTTTATTTTAAAGTCCCTGCTGTGCGGAAAGAGTATTAAATTATATTCTTTGCAGGCTTTCTCTATGGTTTTTAAATACTTTATCGTGCCATGAGAATATGGATTATGTCTGCTCTTATGGTACCATGTCGGAGCATATAAAATTACAGGTTTACCGGGATCTAATTGGTACTTTTTTATAACCTCGTCCCTTGGGACCTGGCTGGAAAGCGAATATTCCAGTTTTGGATGGCCGATGACTCTGTATTCTTTATATGAAGGATCGATCTTGTTTAATAACCGCCGGTAATATTTGCCGGATAAGAGGAGATAAGCATTCATATTGATGAGGATTTTAAAATCACCTTTGCTCTCGTTCCGGGGGCATACTCCGTGATCAAGAAATACAAGAGGGGTCTTTCCGTGCCATTCCTGAAGGTCAGCCAGATGACTTCCGAGCGTGACATCACCGCCTTGAGAATTATGCAGGATCTCATGTCCTCTTTTTTTAAGTTCCTCCGCAACAGGCAGGATGGTCTCCAGGTACATATCCTTATGATAGGCTAAGTTTATCTTCATAAAAAATATTCTTCAGCTCGTCCAGTTCACGCTCTTTAATATCATAATAAGGTTATCACGGTTTATTGGTTTAGGCCCGTGGTTTATTCTTTCATATTTTAGTATCTTATCTGCCATTGTTTCGTGGTCGAACCCTTCAATATGAACAGACTCGAATGAATTTTTAAGAAATTCTGCGAGCCGGGCCGTATCAGAACAGTCAAAGAGCACGGGCAGATCTGTAAAATCCATATAGGATATAAAAGAGGGTAAAAGCATACCGCATACACTGCCGTGATCGATTCCATATTCGATCGTTATCGGATAGGAAGCAGCATGGACCACGTTTGTCTTTGTGATGGAGATAGCTTCTCCTGCCATGTTCCCGCCTTTGATCAGTTCAATGGTATCTGTACCTTCTTTCATATAATCTTTCAGTATTTTTATGGCTTGTTTAGATAGTTTTATGCTTTCAGGGGTGGCATTGACAGACCAGAAGGATTCGATCGCATGAGAAAGGGCATCGAACAGGGTAGACTGCCTCACTTTACGGGGCAGATCTATCCTGAGATCGTCAGGGATTTTCACAATCGGTTTTTCTGCAGGGACGGAAATTTTCTCCCCCTTCCAGATAGTAGCATAAGGGGTAAAAGCAGCTCCTGAAGCTGTTGTGGGTATGGCGATACAGGGTTTTTTGCCTGATATGATCTTGGCAGTATCGATCACGCTTCCCCCTCCGATCCCGATGATCACATCTTTATGAGACTCTATCTTCAGGACTTCTTCACCGGGGGGTGCTTTAACTTCCAGAAAAGAGACATCTTTGTAAGACCCTGCTATTTTTTCAGCATACTCTCTGGTGTGTCTGCTATGCACGATCAGGGCTGACTGCATCTTTAAACCTCTTTGAAATATCCTCGGGAGACAACGGGATACGGGGAGCATCCCCTTTTTCCGGATCCACCTTAATAACACGGGTATTAGGAGCCAGGGACTGGAAATCAACTTCTTCCGAACAGGTCGGCTGGCCTCCTGTAGTACCATGACAGTTGTTGTCCAGTATGTAATGCTTCAGGTTTTTCGGATTAAGCTTTTTATGCAGAACAAGGGTCCCCAGAGACATCAGCGCAGCGCCGTCTCCTGACAGGACAATGACATCATCCTTTAGATTCAGAGCAAGCCCCAGGCCGATTCCCAGGGCATTCCCCATGCTTCCCATCATGTAGAAATTCCTTGGCCTGTCGCATACCGCGTATAATTCTCTTGCGATCATGCCAGTAGAAGCAATGACGATCTCATCCTTCACATCTTTCATTATATCTTTTATGGCTTCTATTCTTTTCATTGTTTAATTAACCTGTAATTCTTATATTCTAAAAGATCCAGCAGTTTTTCTGTTATCTTTCCCATAAAGGCATGATGGGCAGGAGTATCCCTTACGCTTATGATCAGGTCGATCTCTATGCCGTATGGTTTTAGCAGGGAAGTAATGATATCAACTGTATTTCCGAGCCCGCTGTTCTGAAGGAAGACAAGGGGTTTCTTCCCTGCAAAATAGGCTCCTACCGCAAGCGCGACCGCTTCATCTTCTCTGGTGCAGGGAATATAAAGATCAATTTTGTCAATGATATCTTTTAATTTTGAGCAGGGTACACCAACAACAAAATCATGTTCATCATGTTCTTTCATCAGAATTTATACCTCTTGTCTATTTCAGCAGCCTCACTGATCGGTGTAAGGCTTCTCATGTCATCAAGGGTAGCTGACAGGTTTTTTTCAATGGCCTGCAGGGAATCATTCTCTTTTATAAGTTTTAAACCATCCCTTATCGCTTTTATCTTCATCCTCTCTGTCTGGTTGGCCAGTATCACCATGGAATACCCGGATTTAAAAAGTTTTTGACAGGTTATCCGGGGAAATTTGGTAGGGACGATCACAAGCGGAATATCCTTTTTCCAGTGCTTTGGCAGGTCAAGAGCCTCTTTCCCTGAGGCTTCTCTGGAATGGATCAGTATCATGTCTGCCCCGCTTTTCACATAATATTCCGCTCTTTTTATGGCCTCTTTAATACCATAACCTCTTATTAATGCTTCTGTTCTTGCGATGATCATAAAATCATCAGTTTTCTGAAAATCCTTTCCTGCTCTTATTTTGGCCCCGTGT
>JAHITG010000409.1 GCA_018817865.1 Spirochaetota bacterium | reverse complement strand
CAGAATCTTCTTCTTTTTTATTTCTTTCTTTTTTGCCATATTTATTCCTTAATCTTCATTATCATATTCGATATTTTAGAAATTCAATTTATTTCTAATCCACAGACCATAATACTTTTATTTTTTTTAGCAAATAAATTTTTTTCTATTAAAAGATCAAGCTCCTTTTCATTTATGACCCTGTCGATCTTGCTTAGATCAATTATGATTTCCTCCAGCTCCATCCATGATATATAATCATTATAATAGTAAAGATATAAACTTTTCTGGGCTTCAGGTGAAAGCTTGCATTTCTCAAGTGAAGTCAGGACTCTGAGCTTTCTGACTCTCTTTTTTCCAGTATTATCATTCTCTCTGATCTTCGTTTCGATATAGCTGAATGCTCTGTCGATCTCTTCAGGGTCGATCCCGCTGTGAAGCAGTTTTTTAATAAGGCTCTGTTTTGAAGAGTTTATATCCTGAGTATTAAACAATTCCTTGATTATAAGATCTACGATCTTATTTAAATTATTCACATTCCCCTCCCGTAAAATGTGACATTCGAAGCAAAATGAAAATTTTTTATAAAATTTTCATTTTGCAACCTATCATTTTACGCACCTTAAATTGACTTTAGCAATTTAAGGTGCTTATTATTAATTTTTTAATATACAATCATAAAATACCTTTCATTTTACGCATCCGAAAAGTTTAACCTTTTCGGATGCATGTTAAATTTTAAACTGCACTCTCTTAAGTCACAATGCATTGTTAAATGCATTGTGACTTAAATTGTAAAGTAGAAACATTAAAACTTTTATAAAAAGTTTTAATGTTTCTATGACCTTCCCAATTTAATCAACCCTCCTGAATTTATGTCCCGGGATCTGATTCGCATAACCTTTGATCTCCAGGACCATCAAGATCCTTTCTAACTCAGAGACGCTGATCCTGATCTTAGATTTCAGATTATCAACACTCTGAGATTTATCATCTAACAGATCCAGCACCCTTTTTTCATCCAGGGTTAGCTCATCTTTCTTTTGCTTTTTATCTTTCTTTACTTCGATCTTTTTCTTGATATGTTTCAGTTCGATCTTCAACTCATTTAAGATATCATCTACATTTGAAACCAATTTTGCTCCTTCTTTAATGAGCTTATTGGTCCCGAAAAAATGAGGATCAGTTACGTTACCGGGAACAGCAAAAACATCACGGCCCTGGTCCAGTGCACAACTTGCCGTTATCAAAGCTCCTGAACGCTCACCGGCCTCAACTACAATGGTCCCCAGGCTCATTCCGCTCACAATACGATTTCTTCTTGGAAAGTTATACTTTTCCGGCTTTTGTGTTAGTGAAAATTCTGAAATAACGGCACCATTGTCAACAATATGATCATACAGTCCCCTATTCTCATCCGGATAAATATGGAATAATCCCGAGCCCAGGACAGCCACTGTTTTACCATTTCCGGCTAATGCTCCTTTGTGTGAAAAAGCATCGATCCCCACAGCCATACCGGAAATAACAGCAATCCCATTCTCTGCCAGCTCCTTGGAGAGATTAAAAGCCATCCGGATCCCGTACTGGCTGGCCATTCGGGAGCCGACCATGGCAACCGGCGGCATTTCAGGGATCTTTCCCCTGATGTACAGGACTGGAGGCGGATCAAAAATATTCTTTAAAAGTGTCGGATATTCTCTATTTCGTATTGTTATAACTTTTAAGGAACCATCTTTTTCAATTATATCCAGCTCTTTTTCAGCTTTTTCAAGATAATATTCTTTATTACTCTTTAATTTATTTATCACATTATTTTCAGCTACCGATGTTTTTTTTAAGGAATAATCAAAACGGAAAAGATCTTCTATATCCTTAAACCTTTGAAGCAGCTCATTCATTGTTTGTGCTTTCGTATTCTCGACCATATTAAGCGCTAAAAAATAGATCAGATCTTTCTTTTTCATTTACTTCCTCTTAACTCTGCCTGGATCCTTTGAATATTTTCATTCACTTGAGGATATCGCTGATCATTTTCCGGTACTAATGAGAGAAGGGCTTTATAAAACTCCAGAGAATGCCTCGATTCTCCTATCTCATAGTAGAATCTCGCCAAAGCAAAATGAGCATCAATATTCTTTGAGTCCCTTCGCAATACCTCGGCCATGTACTCCATTCCTTTATTATAATTCTTATAGACATAAAAATTAATGATCCCAAGGCCGTAATACGGATCAATCAATTTATCATTTAAGCTGATAGCAAGATGATATTCCTTTTCAGCCTCCTGGATCAGGCTCATCTTCTTTTCTTCATCTTTCTCACTCCTGCTGAGCTGGCTGTAACATACACCGATCCTGTAATGAAGATAACCTTCATTAGGAAGGATCTCTGCCGCTTTTTTATAATTTTCCAGGGAATCATTCCAGTGCTCCATCTCCATGTGTCTCTTACCGAGCTTTCGATAGATGAGTGCCTGATATTCCCTGGCATTTACCTGTATTTTAATGATCTCATCAAACTCCCGGATCGCCTCCTCCCATTTCTCCATGTTACCGGTCTTAGAGAGGCGCTTAGCCTGCTTGAATCTTCTTGTTATCGAACTGTCACAAGAGACAAGTAAAAAAAGGACAACTAATGATAAAATTATTTTATACTTCATGAATACACCATATCAACTATTCTTATCCAGATATTCTAAAAGATCACGTTTGCGGAAACGCCTGTGCTTTCCAGTGCCTATTCTGTAACTCTTGATCTCACCCAGATTGTTCAATCTCCTGATAGTACTTTTACTGACACCGAAGATCTCCGCTGCTTCGGTAACAGTAAGCATCTGATCAAGCTCTCTGCTTAAAGAATCTTTTTTAAATCCATAGTTTGCTTTTTTATTCATAAATCTTTTCGCCGCCTTCTTATTTTAGAATATGAATAAATATCGGCAGCAATAGTGTAATATTTAATAACTTTTTAAAGCTTATAGTAACAAAGAATAATTCTATACAATATACAATAAGTAAAAACAACTTTTGACAACTTAATACAACTTTAACCAAATTATAGTAAGATAAAACAGAATGTCAAGTAAAAAATGAAAAAAAATATCAGGGGTATCTGGTGCTTTTGATTTCCTCATTCTTGAATCGCATCCCTGCGATTCTCCGAGGCCAAAATCGCTATTTTACCGTCCTGGAAATAGCGATTTTGAAACCCGGAAATTCAAAATCACCGATACCCCATGAGGGAACGAGCTAGAGTCGCCAATCCGAACCTAGAGATGCCACCTCCTCTCGCATGATAGAAGGGCCGGAGGGCAGTATTTGCCCTCCAACAATCCGAAAAACAAAAAACACCCGATCCCTTCCGAGGCTAGGCTAAAACAAACACTGTAAAACCCCCATTCATGACTGGCTTAGAACAATCCGGAAATTCAAAAGCATCAGACACCTCTTGGGCCCGGGCCAGGGGAGAAGCGCAGGTGGAGATTGAGTTTTCGGATTGGCGAATCGTCTATTTTACTATGGATAGTAAAATAGATTCGCCCCTCGGAGGATCGCAAGGATGCGATTCGAGAATGAGAAAACCAATCTCCACCTGCGCTTCCTATTATTATATTATTATTGACATTCCTGTTTGGAGTGTTATATTTTATTAATGAAGATAATTGCGGTCAATAAAAATGCACAGCGTTCTTATGAAATAGATGAAACACTGGAAGCCGGAAT
>JAHITG010000408.1 GCA_018817865.1 Spirochaetota bacterium | reverse complement strand
GGATGAAGCAATAGAGAATTCTAAAGAAAATAAGTATAAGATAGAGAGTCAGTTAAATGAGTCCAAACTGTATTTATACCATGAGTTTAATGTCCAGATCGATGAGATTTTGGATAAGGTGCCTGAAAAGATCGATGAGAAACAGGTTAATCAGAAGATAACAGATATTAAAGGTGAAATAAAGAATCTCGGTCATGTGAATCTGCTTGCTGAGGAATTATATGATGATGTTGATAAAAGATATAAATTTCATGTTGAGCAGAAGGAAGACCTGTTAAAAGCGCAGGAAGACCTTCTAAAGATCATTGACGAAGTCTCTAAAGAATCCGAAAAGATCTTCCTTGATACTTTTGAAAACATCAGAAAGAATTTTCATCATCTCTTCAGAAGGATCTTCGGCGGAGGTAAGGCTGACCTGATACTGCAGGATCCCAAGAATGTCCTTGAATCAGGTATTGAGATCAATGCTCAGCCTCCGGGTAAAAAGATCAATACTTATACCTGGCTTTCCGGCGGTGAAAGGTCTTTGCTGGCCGTTGTTTTAAGTTTTTCGATCTTTCTTGTTAAGCCTTCTCCTTTTTGTGTGCTGGATGAGATAGATGCTGCACTGGATGATCAGAACAATCTGAAATTCCTGAAATTGATGAGGGAGTTTGCCGAGAATACCCAGTTTCTGATAGTCTCGCATAACAAGCAGACGATCGTTAACAGTGATTATCTGTACGGTGTAACCATGGAAGAGAAGGGTATCTCCAAAGTAGTCTCTCTGGAACTAAAAAAAGAAAAAATTGACGATTACATAAAATAAATGTATGTTATAAAAATGGATAATAATTTAAAATATTTATTTATTTTTATATTTATTTTAATATGGATGTTCGCAATTATCATCGGATACAAAAAAGGAAAACAGAAAGCAGAGATAAGCAGTACAAAATATGAGATCGTATTCGAGACCGATCGGAATGATGAAGAAAAGAGTTCCCTGAGATTAAACCTTCTGGAACCTAAACCCATTCTCTTTAAAACCCCTGAAGAGGCTTTTGAACCGCAAAACTACTCTGTAAAGATCAATAACATCGAGGAAAATTTTAATATTATTGATGAAAAAGGGAATCTTTTAAAAGGATCACAATCTGAGGAGCTCTCTTTAGGCCTCTTCTCGCTGAATATTTTTGATAATGATATTAAAAAAGAGGAATCCCTTCAAGAAGCAATTAAATTTGAAGTTGAGGAAGATACGAAAGAGGAGCATTACAAAGGGATGCCGGAAGAAGGGGATATTATGCGCACACCAATGAAACCAATGAAATCCCGAGTTACAAATGCCGGGAAAAAAGTGAAGGATCCTGCAGCTGTGATCTATACGAATTAAATTATGAAGATACTAATACTGTTATTGATGATGAGTACTTACCATCTTTTTGCCGAGACCAATTATAATACCATAAAGTATAACAGGTTCGATCTTTTTCTTTCAGATATAGATTTTATCGGTATTAGCGGGCCTTCTTTTGGAGGTGCAAAAACAGATAAGACTGAAAGGATAACGAAAAAAAATCAGAAAAAAAGTATTGAAAATAAAAAGGCGATCATAAAAAAGAGTTCCGATCAAACTTCATCAGAGGAACAGCAGCTGCATACGGCGGGGCAGAACCTTTTTAATGCCATGCAGTATGCAGAAGCAGAGGATATGTTCATTGAACTGTTACAGAAGTATCCTGATACCAAATTCAAAGCAAGTGCTACATATCACCTGGCTGTTATAAAATCAAAAACCGGAAAGACGGAAGAAGCCGCAATGTATTACAATAAGATCATTCATGATCTTGAAAAAAGTAAATTTACTGATCAGGCTTATTATGACCTTTCTTCTATTTATACCGGCCAGAAAGATCATAAAAATGCTTTAAAACATATTACTTTAATGCAGCAGAAATATCCCAAGAGTCCTCTGATCGGTGATTCGTATGTCCTGAAAGGTACTATATATGAAAATCTGAAGAATTACGGCCAGGCGATCTCTTCATACCAGACTGTAATAGACCTGTATCCTAAATCAATGAGTATGGATAAAGTCTATTTTCAAATGGGATCTATCTATGAAAAGATACCCCAAGTCCGGAATTTGGAATTGGCGGCAAAATATTTTCAGAAAGTGCTGGACGAATTTCCGGAAAGTCTCTATACTCCCGACGCGACAAAAGAACTGGATTATCTCAAGGAGAATTTTCTGGATTACCGGTAAGCGGATCAATTCTGCTTGTATAATTTATCAAGGTTATTCTGTATTTTTGTCTTCCTCAATGCATTTATATACCAGTCCTGAAGGACATACTGACGCAATCGTGCTTCATATTCTCCCCGTAAGACCGGAAGTTCTTTGTAGAATTTATCCCAGTTTGGAGCTGTCTTTTCAAGCACCTGGATAACGGCTATTCCCTGATTCAGGTTTACCTGATCGGAGATCTGATTCGGCATCAGTTTAAAAGCATTCAGATAAACATCTTGAAATTCCATCTTGTTGAACCTTTCATCTTTTCCCGCTTGTTTAATGGGTTGAAAGAACCCGAAATAGTCTGTAGTCTGGACTTGCAGACCCATGGCCGAGGCCGTTCCGAGGAAATTACCGGTTGCTTTAGCGGTTTTCAAGAATTGTGCGATTTTATTTTCCGCTTTTGCACGATTATCATTTACCGATAAAAGGTCTCCCTCTCCCTGAGGGGATGCCGGTTCAACATCCAGGAGTACGAACCGTATTTTTGCTTTGAAATTTTTCTCCATGAAATATACACGGAGGTCTATATCTGATATTTTAATAAGGTCAAAGAGCCTTATCTGAAATAACTGTGTTATGAGGTCATCTTTTGTCTCTTTTTCCAGCTGCTGTTTGTAATATGCCGGAAGCCGTTGATATAAATAATCATTGAATTTACCTTCTTCTGTCTGGAACTCTTTTCTGCGGGCAATGGACCGAAGTAATTCATCATCACTCACGCCTACTTTTGCATTTTTTGCCTGATCCAGCAGGATGTGTTTTTGTAAAACCATTTTTAACGCTTCAAACATGATCTGTTTATCAATTTCAGCAGCATTTTCCTTTGTTGTCTGGTCTTTATATCGTTCCTTAAGCTGTTCGTAAAGCGGTTTGATATCCTGCAGATAGATAGACCGTCCATTAATACGGGCCAGCTCATTAGGAGAACCCGCGCCTCCCTTTCCCCATTCGAAATAGACAAGTCCCAGGAAGGCCAGTGCTGCGAACCCGGAAATGATCATAATTACTTTTTTATTGGATGCCATCTGAAACATATTCACTCACCTCTTACCGAAATTGTCCGTTTAATGTAATATAATAGAATTGCATGTCAATTTTTTTCTTTACTTTAATATTTTACTTGATATATTGTCGTTATCATGATCATATATTTATTATTGACAGGTCTCGGATTCTTCCTGCTTATCCAGGGTGCAAATCTTTTGATCAACGGGTCGGTGGACCTGGCTAAAAAGTATCATCTTTCTGAGATCATTATAGGACTGACGATCGTGGCATTCGGCACATCCGCTCCTGAACTCTCCGTTTCGATCATTGGTATCTTACGGGGAAGCAGTAATATTGTAGTAGGAGACATTCTGGGAAGTAATATTCTGAATGTCGGCCTTATTCTTGCATTAACAGGCCTTTTTATGGTTATTCCGGTTAAGAAACAGACCCTTAAATATAATATGCCGATCTGTATCGCCGTGACCGGCCTTTACCCGGTATTTCTCTTAAATAATTGGTTTTCCCGCCTTGAGAGTGTTATTTTTTTACTGATCTTTTCCGCTGTAATGGTTTTCTGGTATAAAAACCGGCATGCCCCCATGACGGAAAAGATCAGGAAACATAAGTATAAAAACTGGCAGATCACTCTTTACATTCTGGCCGGGATTCTCTTCCTTACACTGGGAGGGGAGATCACCGTGCAGAATGCCGTTAAGATCGCTAAGATCCTGAAAATATCCGAAACGACCATTGCTGTTACGATCGTTGCGATCGGGACATCGCTTCCGGAACTGGTCACCTCTCTTGTGGCGGTCTTAAAAAAGAGAGCTGATCTGAGTATCGGGAATATTATCGGGAGTAACATCTTTAATCTTTTACTCTGTTTAGGTGTAGCAGGATTTATAAGGCCATTTACCTTTGATCTGGTGTTAAACCGGTTTACGGTTTTATCCGGCATCTATTTTGTAGCTGTATTATATATATTTATTTTGATAAAAAAAAGGCTCTCCAGGACAGGAAGTATGGTCTTGCTTGGTTCGTATATAATATATATAATCATTCTACTTAAAAACGGCGTATAACTTTATTTCGATCAGAATAATGGTTCAGAACAGATCAAAATTTTTACTTATTCTTATTTTACTTATCCTCTTTCATTCTTGCTCAAATAATCCCTATAAAAAAGAGGATATTGCAGGCCCCATTCTGCTCAGTGCTTATTCATCAGAATTGAAATATGTTGATCCTGTTAAATCGTATTATTCTTATGAAGCAACTGTTATTGATCAGATATATGAGTCTCTCTTCCAGTATCATTACTTAAAGCGTCCTTATCAGTTGATCCCCTGTCTGGCAGAAGAGGTCCCTGAACCCGTAGTAAAGGATGTGATGATCAAAGAGCCGTACCAACCCCGCAGGTTTGACAGGGATAAAAATGAAATTTTTCAGAAGCGGACCATACAGGCTATTTCTTATACTATAAGAATTAAAAAGGATATTTATTATGCCCCTCATCCTTCTTTTACTTTTAATAAGGAGAAAAAAACAAATACAAGAAGATTAAAAGCAGGGGATTTTCTGTATGCCTTTAAAAGGATAGCAGATCCCAAACTTGCCTGCCCGATCTTCCCGGTTCTGGTGCCCAAGATAGTGGGCCTGCTTCAATTCTATCAGTATAATAAAGAGGCCTTGATCACTATACAGAAAGGAGATACACTGGAGAGTATTGCTCTCAAATACTATAAAGATAAAAAAGCGGCTTCATTGATCTCAAGGCTGAATAAAGGTATCAATAATAAAGACCTTAAACCGGGAAAGACAAAGCTTTTGATCAAAAAACCAACGGATTACAGTTATCCTGTTTCCGGGATCATTATTCATGATGATCATACCTTAGAGATATTATTGAAGGAGTCTTATCCCCAGATACTATACTGGCTGGCCATGCATTTTACCGCTCCCATGCCAAAGGAAACTATTGCCTACTACAGGGAGAGAGATCTGAAAAATCAGTCTGAGGAAATGCGATTAGCCATTCCATTTTACCTCCCCTATCCCGTGGGAACAGGCCCTTATATCCTTGCAAGCCGTAAGCCCCGGTATGAGATCGTATTGAAAAAGAATCCGCTCTTCAGAAATGAATTTTATCCGGAAGAAGGAATGCAGGAGGACCGCAGGAAGGGATTACTGGATGATGCGGGAAAGAGGCTTCCTTTTATTGATAAGATCATCTTCAAGTACAACCCGGAGTACATTTCTGTATGGAATAAATTCAACCAGGGATACCTGGATGCTTCCGGTATCGGCAAAGAGCATTTTGACAGGATAATAGGGGAGAATAAAAGGCTCTCGGATAGAATGCGGAAAAAGGGAGTACGGCTGGAGAGTTCTGGTGCTTCTGATATTTTTTACTACGGATTCAATATGCTGGATCCGGTCATCGGCGGTTACTCTGAAAAAAAACGGTATTTGAGGCAGGCAATAGCAAGGGCTTTTAATGTAGAGCAGTATAAAAAAATATTCAGGAACAGGAGGGGGATCATCCCCCAGAGTCCTGTTCCGCCGGGTATATTCGGGTTTCAGGAAAAAGTGGAAAGTTACAATAACTTTGATCTGAAAAAAGCGAAGGAGCTGTTAATAAAAGCCGGGTATAAGGACGGGATTGATCCGGCTACCGGTAAACCCCTGGAGATCACTTATGATACGGCGGTCTCTTCAGGCGACTCTTCTGCTTCCAGGCCTCATCTGAAATTTTTCAAGGAGCAGATAGAAATGCTGGGAATAAAGGTCAGGATCGCCGCGACTGACCTGAATACTTACAGGAAGAAGATACTGGACGGGAATTATCAGATATTTGAGTCCGGGTGGCTTCTGGATTATCCTGATCCGGAGAATTTCATGTTCCTGTTATACGGGCCCAACGGGACGGTAAAACATCATGCGGATAACAGGGCGAATTATGATAATCCGCAATTCAACGAACTGTTTGAAAAGATGGAGACCATGGAGAATACGGATGAACGGTTCCGGATCATTGTACAGATGAGTGATATCGTGAACAGGGACTGTCCCTGGATATACCTTTTTCATTCGGAAGACTACTATCTCTTCCATAAATGGTATCAGAATGTAAAGGTAACGGACCTCATTAATAATTCTTTAAAATATAAAAAGGTGGATCCTCCTTTACGAATGGCTTATATTAAAAAATATAATAAACCCGTATACTGGCCTGTTCTGTTGTTTTTTATATTGCTTGGTGCTTCCTTTATTCCGGCCATACTGACACTACGGAGAAAATATAGATGAAGACATATATCCTCAGAAGAATTCTTTATGCCCTGCCCGTGATCTTCGGTGTCATGCTGATCACATTTGTTCTTTTTTTCTACCTTACTACGCCGGAGACGATAGCCAGGCAGATCCTGGGAGAGAAAGCCAAGAAGGAAGTGATACAAAGCTGGATCCACATGAAGGGGCTTGATAAACCGTATTTTTTTAACACAGAAGCGCCGGGTATTAGAAAAGTAACAGATACATTATTCATCGATCATATATGGTCTCTGGTCACTTTTCAATTCGGAAATTCTTATCAGGATGATAAACCGATCATGAATAAGATAATCACAAGGGCCGGGCCGAGCCTTACGTTTACACTGCCTGTTTTTATAATGGGCCTTTTCCTGAGTATCTCTTTTTCCCTGATCTTTGCGTTTTTCCGTGCCACCTATATTGATAAATATGGTACGTTTCTCTGCGTACTGGGCATGTCCATCGTTATTATGATCTACATTATCGGATTTCAATGGCTCTTTAGTATAAAATTAAAGCTTTTTCCTATCAGCGGATGGGCAGAAGGGACAGATAAAGTGAGGTTCATACTGCTTCCGATATTTGTCGGTGTGATCGCCGGACTGGGAGGAAGCATTCGGTTTTATAGAACTATCATGATCGAGGAGACCACTAAAGATTATGTCCGGACGGCCCGGTCAAAGGGTTTAAATGAATCACTGGTACTGTTCAAACACATATTGAAGAATGCAATGATACCGATCCTGACCAATGCTGTCATGGCAATTCCGTTTTTATTTATGGGAGCTCTTTTAACCGAGAATTTTTTCGGGATCCCCGGGCTGGGCAGTTTTGCCGTTGAAGCCCTGTTCAGTAATGATTTTCCATCTATAAAGGCTGTGATCTATATTGGAGCGATCCTATATCAGATCGGATTGATCCTGACGGATATCAGTTATGCCCTGGTTGATCCCAGGGTTGTTTTTGAATAAATGAGGAGAGCATGTTAGAATATTACATTAATGACATTTTACGATCGTTGTTCGTACTTGTTATCATCGGAGGCGGGATCTACACGGTTCTTCGCATGAACAGGAACAGGATCTGGCATGATGTCTTTCGTCAAATATGGTCTGTTCCCATTGCCCGTATTTCCTTTGGTGTGATCTGCCTGTATCTTTTTGTTTTTCTTTTGGATTCGATCTCTTATCCTCTTTTTAAGGAAGTGAATAAAAAACATGTCTTTGTAAATTCCCGGACCCTTCTGGAGGTTATTTATACTCCTGCCAGAGAGGAGTCATACTCAGCTCCCATGGCAAAATATCAGTTTACTGATAAAAAGATGGAGAACAAGGGGATCCATCCCGCAGGTACGAATATAAACGGTGAAGATGTACTGATGAATGCTTTTAAAGGGATCAAAGTTGCTTTTACAATCGGAGGGTTAACCACTCTTATTATTCTGCCCATAGGGATCTTTTTCGGCCTCATTGCGGGATACTTCGGGAAGGGAGCCGATACAACAGTAACCTATGTATATTCAACCCTTGCCTGTATCCCGGAAATACTGCTCTTGATAGCATTAATGAATATATTCGGGAACGGTGTTTTACAGCTCTGTATTGCCTTGGGCATTACAAGCTGGGTTGGGCTATGCAGGATCGTAAGAGGAGAGACTATGAAACAGAAAAATATGGAATATGTTCAATCTGCCCGTGCTCTCGGCCAGTCCCATTTCAGGATCATCTTTAAGCATATTCTTCCCAATGTCATGCATATCATTCTCATTACCTCCATCCTCCGGTTCAGCGGTCTGGTGATGGCTGAAGTGATCCTGAGTTACCTCGGGCTTGGTGTCCCGCCTGAGATAGCAAGCTGGGGGATCATGATCGACCAGTCCCGCGGGGAACTGGCCCGTGACCCCATGGTCTGGTGGAACATAATCACCGCCTTCAGTTTCATGTTTATCCTGATCCTGTCCGTTAATTTTTTCGGTGATACAATACGGGATGTACTGGATCCCCGGACAAGAGTAAAAGGAGTGAAAGCTTAAAGCCCATGGCATTACTGGAAGTAAAAGATCTCAGGACTTATTTTAATTTACCCGAAGGAACTGCTAAGGCAGTGGATGGAGTCTCCTTTTCCCTGGAAAAGGGAAAGACAACGGCCCTGGTAGGTGAATCAGGCTGCGGTAAGACTTTAGTCAGTTATTCGATCATGGGTCTTGTTCCAGAGCCCAACGGGTTTGTGGCCGGTGGTGAGATCATGTTCAGGGAAGAGGACCTGCTTAAGTTCTCTTTCAGCCGTATGCGCAGTTTAAGGGGAAAGACGATCTCCATGATCTTTCAGGAGCCCATGACGGCGCTTAATCCGGTCTTTAGTATCGGCAATCAGTTGATAGAGAGTCTAATGACCCATGGAACAGGAGATCGGGTCGGGGCTAAAAAACGATGTATAGAGATGCTGAAAGAGGTTGGTATTCCCGGGCCTGACCAGCGGTTTGATGAGTATCCTCATCAGCTTTCAGGCGGAATGAAGCAGAGGGTGATGATCGCTATGGCGCTCTTGACCAATCCTGATATCCTTATAGCGGATGAGCCGACCACTGCGCTGGATGTAACGATCCAGGCTCAGATCCTGGACCTTTTAAAAAAAATGCAGAAGAAGTATAAAACTGCCATGCTGCTGATCACTCATGACCTGGGTATTGTATCTGAAAATGCTGACAGCCTGACGATCATGTATGCGGGTAAAGTTGTAGAACAGGGAGATGTAAAGACGGTCCTTAAAAAACCGTCTCATCCCTATACCCAAGGGTTGCTGCGATCTCTTCCTTCCATGCATTCACCCGGAAAGAAACTGTATTCCATTCCCGGCGTGGTGCCGCAGGCGATCAATTTTCCTGAAGGGTGCCGGTTCAGGACCCGGTGTATTGAGGCAAAGAAGGAGTGTGAGAATGAACCCTCATTGAAGATCTTAAAAAACAAAGTCAAATGTGCGTGTTTTTTCAGAAAATAGTATGAAAGAGAAATTATTAGAAGTAAAAGATCTGAAAGTGTACTACCCTAAATATAAGGGTATCTTTAAGAAACTTGCATATCATATTAAGGCGGTCAATGGCGTCTCTTTTTCCATTAAAGAGGGCTCCACTTTAAGCCTTGTGGGAGAATCAGGCTGCGGCAAGACCACTATCGGAAAAGCCATCATTTCACTCGTCCCGGTTACTCACGGCAGTATTGTATATGACGGGGATGATATTACTAATATTCCTGAAGAGGGAAGGAAAAAGATAGCTCAAAATATCCAGATCATTTTTCAGGATCCCTATGGCAGTCTCAATCCTAAAATGAAGATCGGGTATATTCTGGATGAAGCTGTGAGAGTGAAATATCCGGGTCTCTCCCGGGCACGGACAGCAGAGAAGACCGTAAAACTGCTTGAGAAGATCGGATTGTACAGTAATGATTACGATAAGTATCCTCATGAATTTTCCGGTGGGCAGAGGCAGAGGATCGGCATCGCCAGGGCCATCGCCGTAGAACCGAAATGTATCATCTGTGATGAATCAGTAAGTGCTCTGGATGTTTCAATACAGGCTGATATTATAAATTTACTGGTCGATCTCCAGAGAGAGGAAAAACTGACCTATCTTTTTATTGCACATGACCTCTCGGTCGTGAAGTATATCTCTACTGATGTAGCGGTTATGTACCTCGGCAGGATCGTTGAGTACGGCAGCAGTGATCAGATTTTTAAAACCCCGCTTCATCCTTATACGATCTCACTTATGAGCGCTGTTCCTGAAGTGGAAAGCAAAAAGAAGAAGAGAAGGATCATTCTGGCAGGGGATGTGCCTTCACCCGTAAAGACACCGTCCGGATGCCCGTTTCATCCCCGATGCTATATGAAAAGAGAAGAGTGCGAGCGGATCGAGCTTAAATTCGAAGAGATCGGAAAAGGCCATTACACGGCCTGTCCGTTCAATAGAGGAGTAAAATAGAGTTATGAAGATCCTGATCCTTAATCCGCCCCGAGTAGACGGTTATCCTGTTGTACGGGAGGAACGATATGAACATAAGGACCTTGGTGCGGTGTACCTTCCCCTTAACCTTCTGTATACGGCCGGTGTTCTAAAGAAGGATGATCATGATATCACATTTATTGATGCCAATGGTTTTGATATCTCCTTTGAGACCCTTAAAGAGCAGCTTCGTCCGGTCAAGCCGGATGTTGTAATTTCACGCTGCGGATTTGATACACAGGATGAGGACCTGGCAGTCCTGAAATACATTAAGAAGAGATATGGATCTATCCTTATTCTCCGAAATAAGATCATTTCCGATGTAGCGTGGCTGAAAAAAGATTTTTTAAATAAATACAGTTTTATAGATATCTTTGTAAATTTTGAAATGGATATCATTATAAAGGATGTGATCGATCATCTCAGCAGGAAAAAAGATAAGTTCAAAAACGGCCTTGAGAAAGTAAAAGGTATCTCCTTTTTAAAGGGAAAAAAGTGTATCACCACACCTCCTGTAAATATATTAAAGATGGATATTGATAACTGGCCTCTTCCCGCTTATGAACTTCTTCCGAATTTAAAGCCGTACCATACCGGTGTCCTGGATTCACCCTTTGCCCTGGTAGTGACGTCAAGGGGATGCCCGTTCAGCTGTTCCTTCTGTGCGTATGCCAGGATGGGTTACCGGGTGAGGAAGCCCGAAAAGGTCATGGAAGAGCTGAAATGGCTTAAAGAAGAATTCAAACTTAAAAGTTTTCTCTTTTTTGATGACCTGTTAGGACTAAAAAGGGATCATTTTATCAATCTGCTGAAAATGATGATCAAAGAGAAGCTGGGCCTGAAATGGGCCGGATGCACAAGAGCCAATCTGCTGGATGACGAGATGCTGAAGCTGATGAAAGAGAGCGGGTGTGAGGAGATGGCCATCGGGATCGAATCCGGTTCTGAAAAAGTATTGAAGATGACCGGAAAAGGCGTAACACTGGATGATATCCGCAGGGCTGCCGGGCTTCTTCATAAGAACAGAATCCTCTTTTACGGCCTGGCGATCATCGGACTTCCGGGTGAAACAAGCCAGACCATAATGGAGACCATCCGGTTTATTAAAGAGATCGATCCCTTCTATTCTCAGTTCTGTTTTGCCACTCCCTTTCCCAATACGGATATATATACCTACTACAAGAAAAATGGTCTGCTTCAAAGCGAAGACTGGAAGAAATATTCTCCTTTATCTCCTGTCCCGGTAGTTCGTACCAAAGGTTTAAGCACTGATGATCTGATCGGCTTAAAGAGTTATGTTTACAGAAAGTTGATCTTTCGGCCCTGGTATCTCCTTCGAAAGATACGGATATTTGACTGGAAGTGGAATATTCAGGGCTTTATCAAGATCCTCTCGAGGATCAAAGCCCTATTAAAAAAGACGATGATACGATGAAATATGATTTTTTAATTTTATCCTCTCTGTCCCGTAATTCAGGATGTTTCCTGCGTGCCACTTATCTTGCTGATTCATTGAAAAAGGCAGGAGCCAGAGTGAAGCTTGTAAAGCCGTCTCTTTCAAAACCTTTAATGCTTGATTTTCTCCTAAATTTTTTTATCTCTTTTTTTGCTGTTATTAAAACTGATTATAAAACCGGTGTTGCCATAAAACCATATCCCAACACACTTCTGCCTTTATTGATAAAGAGAATCTTTACAAAGAATAGAATTGCGGTTGATATAGATGATATTGATTTTGGATACAGGAGTGGTGCGATAAGTTTGATCTCACGGTGGATACAGAAGCCTTTTCCGAGATTTTTTGATATGGTCACTTATCATAATCCGCTTTTAAAAGATTTTATACAAAAGGAGTACGGGGTATCCAGAGGCCGGCTGTTTGTGTTGAAGCAGGGAGTGGATCTCAATCTGTTTTCTCCCGGGAAAGGGAATGAGAAATTCAAAACAGGATTTTTAAAAAAACATGAATTAAAGAAGGGAACCAGGATCCTTATATATACGGCTCATCTTAATATTGCCTCTGATCTTGATATTATTCTTGAAAATATAAGGAGGACTCTGGAAATAGAGAAGACTTTTCTGATCATCGCAGGAGGCGGTCCCATGCTGGATCATTACAGGGAACTGGCTGAAAAGCTAAAGATCAATAATATATTTTTTACCGGTTATTGTACTCCTCGGGAAATTGTACAGTATGTTCTGCTGTCCGATCTATCCCTTGTATACTATAAAGATAAAAAAGTAAATTACTTCCGCTCTTCCATGAAGCTGCGGGAACACCTGGCTCTTCGAAAAAAGATCATCTGCAATAATGTAGGTGAATTGAAACTCTTTAAAAAATTTACATATCAGAGCAATAAGAGTATTTCAAGCTTTATAAGACTGCTGGATGAGGTCCTGAAAAAGTTCCCCAAAGACAGGAGGGAAGATCAGGGATATCAGTATATTAAAAAGCATTATAACTGGGAGAAGATAGCCGGGGAATTTAAAAAACATCTTATGAATAAATTTTAAAGAGGGAACAACAGGTGCCTGGTGAATTATTCTATCGGTTTCAGGCCGAAGAGGTTCTCAAGGCGTTTGTTGACCTCAGGGATCCTGATCAATACATATATGAACAGTCCAAGCAGGGTGAGGAAGATCATTATTCCCCCTATAAGATGATGTGTTGTTTCAAAAGGCACATTTCTGCCTCCGGTGAAAATGAGAACAATAGCGTTCCTGATAATATTAATTATCATGATAGAAAAAAAGACCAGGCGGAATGTTTTATTTTTTTCCTTTTGAGGTATCCCAGTGAATTGAATTATGCTGTAAAAGAGCAGTATTTCACGCAGTCCGGTACATCCCAGAACGATCCCGATATTTGTTCCTGCTATCGGTACATGGACTTCAAACGGGACCCTGTTTATATATTCTATGAAGGTCTGCCAGTACATCGGATAATGACCGTAATCGATCCCTTCGATACTGCCGGAAAAACTAAATATTTTTGCCAGAAGCATCGAAGGCAGTGTGATCAAATAACTTATGATCCCTCTTAAGAAAGGGATATTTTCAACCAAAAAGAATATTCCGAATCCTGTTAGAATGATCTTTTTCAGATACAATAATGTTTCCCAATTGATTTTTGTTTCCAGTATCCTGAATGAGATGTAGATCAGGATAATTATGATGATAATATTCGTGATCAGGGTATCATAGTTGATCGAATCAATATTGCTGACATCGATGAGGGCTTTTATTGTGAACGAAGTTATTAAAAGGCCTATGGAAAGAAGATAGAGAAAGGTGCTCTTCTTATACAGGCAAAGCAGAACAAGAGATGCGGGAATGATCAATATGTTATTGATATTAAATAAATACTGGTTCATGGTTCTTTTAATTAAAGTACATGATTTTAATTATTATGTCAAATTAGAAAATTATAATATAGTAGTATAAAGTGTAATTTTATATATTTCAATTTGTCTCTGTGTTCTTTTTTTCATCCTTTGTGATCTCTGTGGTTATAATAAAATGGACATGCTGTAAAAATGCGGTAGACTATTATATTAATTGTTCTTAAAAATTTATTTTTTTCGTCGATAAGGAGGATAACATGAAAAGATTTCTATGTATTCAGGCAGTATTATTTTTGATCCTTTTAGTTTCTCTCCCGTTGTCAGGAAAAGTGTACGACTATGAAGAAGAAGTGATGACTTATTATACTGTTTTAAAGAAGCATGACATGCCTTCTCTGATGAGGGTCGTGGAAGAGAGCAAAAAAGAGATGAAGATCGCTGCTATCCGCAGGCTGGGTGAGAAAAAGGATAAAACCGCGACAGATCTTCTGACAGCGATCATGATCTACAGCTGGAATCCAAAAATGTATATTGATAAATTTAAAAAGAAGAAAGGGATAGCTCCCGGATTTGATGAGGATATCAGATCCGAAGCAGCAATTATGCTCGGTAAAGTGAATAAAACCGAGTCGATCGTATTTTTTGGTACAACCCTGCTTTCGGATAAAGACAAAAGAGTTAAAGAATGCTGTTTGCGATCGCTGGGATCGTATAAGAAGGAAGAGAGTGTACAGCAGATCGAGAAGTATGTTGATTTTCAGCTTCAGCAGGAAAAACCAAGTGTAGAAGATGACCTGATACTTATAGCAACACAGCAGCTGGGGGAAGTGGGGCATAAGTCCGCTTTTTTAATATTGTCTGATATTTCTCAGTCAAAAAAGTTATCCAACAGCACCAGGATGGCTGCGCTGGATGCATTAAAAAAGCTTAATTGGGACTGATTAAAAAAAGTTAATAAAAAGTTTAAAGAGTCGATATAAAAATATATGAAAGTGATTTGTTCAATGCATATAGGGAGTGCATCAGTATGAAAAGATTTTTAGTATTGGTTATGATCTTGCTGCTTGCTGTAAGCCTGAATCATGCACAGGAAAAGGCAGAGGATTCAAAACTTGTCAGTGAGCAGGAAGTGCCGGAAGCTCCGCTTCTGGAGTGGCCAATACATGGACATACCGGGTATGGAAATTATGCTCAGGAATTGATCTTCAACAGGAAAAAACCCATAGAGTTCATGATCGTTGCATGGGCTTATTATATGGCAGGATATAATGGCGTAAAAGCTTATCTGGGTGATGACCGGTTTGATTCATTCAGAAAAGTAATGGGAATAAAAATATATGAAGATAAACCGGATATATATGATAAATATATCAGAAATCCTTACCAGGTCGAGATCTTTACTATGACCAGCGGTTCATTGCTGAGTGATTTTATTGAATCCGAATGGTATTTTACCCGGGCTCTGGAGATCCTGAGGGACAAAGTTCAATGGGACCCTCAGGTGACCAATAAAGAGATCTATAAGGATCTGGTACGGAATATTTACAGGAGTCTTACTTACTGCAGCCTCTATATTGGCAATTACAGAAAAGCACTTAAGTATTTAATGGAATATAAAAAGTTTGGTATTGATGCCATGTTCGTTTCTGAATGGGAATCACGGATATGGGGCGTATTGGTAGCGATCGCAAAAAAATATGACTGGGTCTTTGTCGGAAAAATGTCCTATGATTATATGAAGAAGGAACACAAGAAGATCCTTCTTGAAGCTATCAATATGTACTATCCGGGTGAATCCGTACTTAAAGAAGAGCTGAAGAAAAGGATCTATCCTGAACTGCATATCGATAATTATAGAGAGTATAAACCTTCTACTAATCAGTTTATTATTAATGAATAATTACTGATCCGCCTTTTTCTTTAAAGCTTTAACTTCAATCTTATATTTTAACCTGCAGAGATGATCCCCTTTGAACTGTACTTCTTTTATGATCCCCGAGTTTTGTATTGAATCCTCCGGAAGTTTGAACTCTTTCCGGATATACAGCTGTGCCTGGATCAGAGCCGCTTCTTTAGCCATGTTCCTGGCCTGTACTCTGTTGTTGATATGTTCCGGGGCTCTGCCGAATGCGATGACTTCGTAATGGGTTTCATCAGGGTAGTATCCTTTTGTGAGTTCCTGCTCCTCTTCATCACAGGAAATCAAGACTAACAGTAACAGGATGGATAAAATAAATATTTTTTTCATATTAAAACTCCTTTTATGTAATAGCTTCAGTAAAGCATGAAGCCTTAGCTTAATTCCATTAAAAATTCTTTGATGTTACTGTCCAGGTCAATAAACCGCAGACCATACTGGTTAGTTTTAAGGTCGATCCAGACAATGATGCTTTTTATCTGCTGAAGTTTTTTATCTTTAATAGTAAAATCTATATATAATTCAGTACCCAGGCTTAAGGGTTCGGTCAATTCCAGCCTTAAACCACCGGCAGAGATATCCTTGATCCTGCTTTTAAAAAAGAGGCTGGAATCCGGTATATTTATTTTGCCCTCAATATTAACAGTGATCCGCATGAATTCTCTTTCATCAAAGATATATTTTTCAATGCTCTTATCCAGCATGGTCAGTGACTCAATATCTATCAATTCATTTATTTTTAAGGAAGATTTACTCAGATCAATGAACTCCTTTTTCAGAAGTTCTTTCATGTCCGATGTATATACACATTTTACGATGGGCCTTTTTATATTATTTCTGTTTGCTTTAAATACGATCCCGATCTTATTGTTGGACAGATAGATCCAGGAACCGATCGGATAAAGGGATGCTGCCCTGCAGT
The DNA here is from genome assembly GCA_018817865.1 of Spirochaetota bacterium. Lineage (GTDB taxonomy): Bacteria > Spirochaetota > JAHITG01 > JAHITG01 > JAHITG01 > JAHITG01. The sequence continues at coordinate 1,124 of JAHITG010000408.1, read as the reverse complement.
ATGCCAGGGTGATATCATTATCGAACTGGGACCTCTCTTTCTTCAGAATATGCATAATAGCCCTGTGGGCATGCATCTTTTTATGGAATGGATTTTTACTGGTTAACAGCTCGATATAGTTTGCAAAGGAAAGGACCAGGGAATACTTGTTGAAAAGACGCCCTTTGATACTGTCCGGATATCCGCTTCCGTCTATCCGTTCATGATGCTGGAGCACGGCCTTACGGATCTCATAATCAACCTTTAATCCAGTTAACAAATGATAAGCATTATTAGGATGCAGTTCTATTTTTGACCGGTCTTTCATGTCGAATTGAGTATTTTCATCAATGTCCGGGAAGTATTCCAGAAGACCGATATCATGCAGAAGCGCTGCCACTCCCAGGTCAACCAGCTCTTTTTTTGTGAAGATCTTTTTATTGCAGATACTCAGTTTTTTGAAATCTCCACGAACTGAAGGATCGTTCAGTTTATTGGTCATTATCTTTGTTAATTCAATGGCAATGGATATGGCAATGAGGCAGACATTGATCGAGTGGCGGATGATAAGGTTGAATTTTCTTCTTTTTATATTTAAAAGCAGGAATGTGGAATCTTTTTTCGGTCCTGTGTCATCTATAAGGTTAGAGACAATATCTTTCAGATAATCAATTTTATTGGATTTATTCTTGATAATATCTTCAAGGAGCACATGAATACGGTCGATCCGGGTATTGATACTCTTATTGACCTGTTTTAGAGCACTCTCCTTCAGGTTCTCGATGATGAAGATCTCTTCATGGGCATCTTTTATATGATCGATTATCTCTTTTGCTTCCCTTTTAAAATCCCCGGAATAATCATTTTCACTGAGCTTGATGACAGATCCGGGGTTGAAGGACTGAGGAGATACTGAGGCATCGGTTATCTGGACTGTTACGCCGGCTATTGTCAGACTTATGCTCGAGCTACCGGTTGTAGACGTACGTCTTATGAATTTGAGGCTCCACATCTTACCTGTAGGTACGGTGAAGTAGACTACAGAACCGCTGGCAGCAGAGATATCCTTGGCTGTCGAGGCAGCCTTGGGTTTAGCTAGCACCTCGTCTATAGATGTTACCGCCTGTATCCATTGAGGCATAAGG